>JBDUEC010000181.1:0-4874 GCA_040002655.1 Rhodoglobus sp.
CGCCCCATGACCGAGGACTTGCCCAGCAGTTCGATGCCAAGCACCAGGCCGATCAGGATGCCCGGCGAGAACTCGAGCAACCGGGAGATGACCACACCCACCACCGCGAGCGCGACGCCGAGCGGCTTGAGGTCCATGCCCGTATCGAGTCGCCAGACCCGGCCGATGATCGCGCCCGCGATCGCGCTCGCGACGTAGCCGACGAAGAACAGTGCAATGAAACAGGCGAGCACGAGGCGCGCCGAGGTGACGTCGAAACCGAATCCGGGGTCGGCGAAGCCGAAGATGAATGCGGCCAGGAACGTGACGATCAGCGCGCCCAGCAGGGGAGTGCTCTTCAGCCAGGTGCCGAGGGTTCGGAACCACGGCGACTTGACCGGGGGGATGCGACGGCGGATGCGCTCGTACTGCTCCGACAGCGTCGCGTTCAGCAACTCGGCGGGGAACGCGACGAACAGCAGCAGCGCGAGGCCGGCGGCGGCCGCCACGCCGATGACGACGGGGTTGGTGATCACCTGGAAGAAGGTGTCGATCGAGTGCGTGAACGAACTGGGCGCCCCGGGGTTGTTGCGCTCGGCGCCGGTCGCGCCGTCTCCTCCGGTGCTGGTGCCGGGATCGACGAGGGGTGTTTTCTCGGGCGGGTGCGCCGTAGCCTTCTGCGCAGGGACCACGGTGACCTCACGACTGGCCACCGCTACGGGCTCGCCCGGCGCGGTGAGCGTCGCGACCAGGTGGTGCGTTCCCAACTCGGCGTCCAGTGGAATCGTCGCTTCGAGCTGGAACGTGCCGTCGGCACGCACCGTGGTCGCGCCAAGGGCGACAGCGACGGAGTGGAACTCGGCGCTCACGGAAGCGCCGGCCGGCAGGCCGGACCCGCTCAGCGTGGTGGTCGCGCCGGGTTCGAATGAGGTGCCGCCAACCTCAAGCGACCAGACGCGCGCTACCTGGGGAAGGGGCACAGGGCTGGGTGTGGGGGTGGGGATCGGGGTCGTGATCGGCACGACCACCGCGGCCAGCGGTATCGCCGTGATGGTGAGTTGGAGCTGGGTGGGGCTCACCCCCGACGAGTTCGTGGCACGGTCGGTCTGTGCGGTCGCAACGGCGTGAACGCCGAGGCCAAGAGCCGCCGTGAGGTCGCAGCTCCACGCGCCGCCAGCCGTGGTGATCGGCGATCCGCCAACGCAGGCCGCCGGGCTGCCATCCACGCTCAGCACGATCGTCGCGAACGGCTCGCCCGTGCCGCTGATGGTCGGAGTCGTGTCGGTCGTGGATGCGGAAAGTGGCGGACCACCGACCCCCGGAGCCGTGATGGCCGGGAAGGTGGGGGCGACAGTGTCGATGGTGATCGTTCGGGTAGCGGATGCGATCGAGTCCCCGGGTGTCAGGTAGGCGTGGTACGTGTACGTGCCATCAGCGGTGACGGCAGAATCACACGCGAAAGCACCGGCCACGAGTGCAGTGGAGCACATGGTCGTGGCGTCATCGTCGTTGTAGACGGTGGCATTCCCGCCGGAGACGGAGCTGCCGGTGAACGCAGGGGTCGAGTCGTTCGTGAAGACGGCGTCGACCGGGGAGTCGATCGTGGGCGCGGCAACCCTCTCGATCGTGATCGGTGGTCCGGTGGCTGACGATATACCGGAGTAGAACGCAACGGCGGCGATGTAGTTGGTTCCCGGTTGAAGCGTTCCGAACGGCGGGTCGCAGAACCAGATGGTGGCGCCCACGATCGGGCCACTGGTCTGGCAATACCCCGTCCACGGACCGGTGGCCGAGGGCGCGTAATACACCTGGATGTAGTCGGCATCCGTGTCTTTATTGCCCTGGATTGCTCTCTGCCCCGAACTGGTGATCCAGGGGCTGAAGGTCTGGTCGACCGTGGCCACCGGGGGCGGCGGCACGATGGTGAAGTCGTAGGGTGCGGCCGTGTCGTCGACGACAGGACCCGACCCGTCGTAGAAGGTCGTGGCGCCGAAGATGGAGACTTCGTACGACCCTGGAGTCAGTAGTGGAAGGCTGCACTGCCAAGTGCCATCTTCGAGCACGTCCGTCGCGCACACCTGGTCGGCCGAGACGAGGGCCTCGTAAAGAGTGACGTGGCCGAGGGCCGGCCCCGTGCCACTGAAGATGACCAAGGGATCCGCGCCAACCGCCGGGGGACCCGCGGTTATTTCGACGTGGCCGGTCGGATCCCAGCGCGTGTAATCGACCGCGGCGCTGGTGGCACTCTCCGCCGAATCCGGGATGCCACTCGTGTAGTGCGAGGTGGCGGTGAACTGGTTGACTCCGAAGGGCAGGGGCGTGGCGCTGGTGCAGGCGAAACCCGTCGCGATATCGGCGAGCGGGTCGGTGCAGTAGGTGTATGTACCCGTCCAGTTGGACACCTGGACGGTGACGGTCAGCCCGTCCTCGGTGAGGTCGCCCTGCACAAATGGCTGGCCATCCGGGTCCGGACCGGTGGGCGGCAGGGTGATGACCGGGGCATCCAGCGGTGCGGCACTTGCAGCCATCGAACCGCCGAACGCAGCCGCACCGATGAGCGCGAGCGCGGCGACGCCGGCGGCAATTCGAACACGGAACATCGGCGGCCTCAATGGCTGGTCAGTGGGTACGGAGAGCGGGGGAGTAAGGCTCAATATATCCACTTCCGAGGGTGCGCTAGCGCCAGCTGGGCAACCACCAGTGGAACGCCATGAGGTCGTAGGAGATCAGCTGCCCTGTCCACACCGGCCAGAAGAACACGCTGATCGCGATGGCGAGCCCGATGAAGATCGCCACCAGCCGGATGCCGCTGGTGCGTTGCCAGCGCGGATCGCGCGCCGTGCCCAGGATCATCCCGATCACGAACACCAACCCGAGCAGCAGATACGGCTCGAAGGCGATCGTGTAGAACTGGAACACCGTGCGCCCGGTGTACAGCAGCCACGGCAGGTAGCCGGCCGCCATGCCCGCCAGAATCAGGCCGACCTTCCACTCGCGGTACCGCACCAGCCGGTAGCTCAGGTAGAGGATCGCTGCGGTCGCTGCCCACCAGATGAGCGGATTCGCGAGCCCCGTGATCCACTCGCCGCAGTTGGAGGTGCAGCCATTCTCACCGGCGGTGGAGCCCTGGTAGTACATGCTCGTCGGGCGCACCAGGAACAGCCAGGTGAGTGGGTTGGCCTGGTAGGCGTGCGGTCGGTGCTCGCCGACGTTGTAGTTGTAGACCTGCACTTCGAAGTGCCACCAGCTCTGCAGGGCGCGCGGCACCCAGGCCAGAAGGCCGCCCCAGGCGTTGTCGTTCTGGCTCGACCAGAGCCGGTCGTAGCCGTCGGTGCTGCGGAACCAGCCGATCCAGGTTGTGAAGTACGCGGCCACCGCGATCGGCACGGTGAGCAGGAACGTGACCGGACCCTGCTTCCAGATCGTGCCGGAGAGCCAGAACGTGACCCCTGCCCGTCGGCGGGCGACCGCGTCGACCACGAGCGAGTAGACCGCGAACGCGGCGAGGAAGTACAGTCCATTCCACTTCACGGCGGTGGCGAGGCCGAAAGCGAGACCGGCGGCCACGAGCCAGGGGCGCAACCACAGGGCTGGACCCCAGTCGGTGGGGCGGCCGGCATCCGCTCGGGTGGAGTACCAGAGCGCCAGGCGCCGCGCACTCCACTCACGATCGAGCAGGATCGCGCCGAACCCCAGCAGTGCGAAGAACATCACGCTGTTGTCGAGCAGCGCGACCCGGCTCATCACGATCGCGTTGCCGTCGATGGCCATGAGTCCACCGGCGATCGTCGCGAGCAGCGCGGATTGGAACAGCTTCTTCGCCACCAGCATGAGCAGAATGACCGCGAGGATGCCCACGATCGCGGTCATGATGCGCCAGCCCACGGGGTTGTCGGCCCCGAGCCACTCCATGCCGAGCCCGATGATCCACTTGCCGAGCGGGGGATGCACCACGAACGACGGGTCGGTCAGGAAGATGTTCGATTGGCCGGCATTGAACTGCACGTCGGCCTCGGCCGGCCATGACCCCTCGTAGCCGAGGTTCCACAGGGTCCAGGCGTCTTTGACGTAGAAGGTCTCATCGAAGACGAGGGACGCGGGATGCCCCAGCCCCCACAGTCGGGTCGTCGCAGCCGTGACCACGACGGCCGCCGGTGCCACCCAGCGCAGCGCTCGCTGCGTGGTCGCACCGCGGCGTTCCCACCAGTCGTCGATGCGGGAGCCGGGCGGCTCCTCGTCGAGTTCCCAGTCGCCGTCGGTGCCTGCGGGCTCCGCCTCGCCCGCAGTGACCAGATCGTCGAAGTCGCTGCCGGGCCGCATGGTCACCTCGCAATGCTAGCTACTGCCGATGGGACAATGGCCGAGTGATCATCCTCGCGGCGACTCCGATCGGCAACCTCGGCGACGCATCCGCCCGCCTGGTCGAAGCGCTGTCGAGCGCGACCGTGATCGCCGCGGAGGACACCCGCACGGCCATCCACCTCATGCGCGCGCTCGGCATCGAGAACCGGCCACGGCTGATTCCGCTGCACGAGCACAATGAGACCGAGAAGGCCGCCGAGATCGTGGAGCTGGCGCGCGAGACCGACGTACTGGTGCTCTCGGATGCCGGCATGCCCGCAATCAGCGATCCGGGATTCCCGCTCGTGGCTGCTGCCGCCGCCGCCGGGGTTCGGGTGACCGCAATCCCGGGACCTTCCGCCGTGCTCACCGCGCTCGCGGTCTCCGGCCTGCCCACCGATCGTTTCAGTTTCGAGGGCTTCCTGCCCCGCAAGGGACGGGTTGCCTACTTCCGCACTCTCGCCCGCGAGTCGCGCACCATGCTGTTCTTCGAGTCACCGAACCGCATCGCCGCGTCACTCGGCGACCTCGCGACCGCGCTCGGCTCCGAGAGG
>JBDUEC010000182.1:0-4864 GCA_040002655.1 Rhodoglobus sp.
GCCCTCGACGGTGAGCTGGTTCCCGATGCCGTCAACGTCGCGGGTGGAGCCATCGACCCGAGCGTGCGCCCCGGCATTCCGCTCATGGAGAAGCTCGGGCAGGTCTTCGCCGGCCTCGCCGACAGCCCCATCACCAGCGTGGATGTGGAGGTGCGGGGCGAGATCGTCGAGTTCGACGTCAACGTGCTCAAGCTCGCCGCGCTCAAGGGCATCTTCTCGAACACCGTGAGCGAGTCCGTCAGCTACGTCAACGCTCCGATCGTGGCGGAGCAGCGCGGCATCACCGTGCGCCTCACCACAGACGCAACGAGCGACGAGTATCGCAACCTGCTCACCATCCGCGGCTCATTGAGCGGGGGCGCGAGCGTCTCGGTCTCCGGAACCCTGACGGGTACCAAGCAGACCCAGAAGATCGTCGAGATCAACGGCTACGACGTCGAGGTTCCGATCGCAGAGCACCTCATCGTCATGATCTACACCGACCGCCCCGGCATCGTCGCGGTCTACGGCAAGGAGTTCGGCGAAGCCGGCATCAACATCGCCGGAATGCAGATCGCGCGTCAGGGCAAGGGCGGCCAGGCGCTGAGCGTGCTCACCGTCGACTCGCCGGTGCCAGAGGACTTGCTCGAAAAAGTGCGGACAGCGATCGACGCGGACCTGCTGAGGGAGATCGACATTGTCAGTGACTGATCCGTACGCCGCCCCTTCGCAGCCGAACCCGGGAGCCGGCCGCATCGCGTTGACGTTCGGCGTGGTCGTTATCGTGATCACGGTGGCGCAGCAGGTGTTCAACCGTTTCATTCCGCTCCTGATGGTGCAGCTCTCGCTTGATTCGGGGGCAATCGGCGGCATCTTCGCGATCGCCTCGATCGTGATCGGGATCGTCGCGCTCGTCGCGGTGATCTTCGGCTGGCTCGCGGTGCAACGGCGCGGCGCCGACGCCGTCATCGGTGGAATCGGACTCGGAATCGGTGGGTCGGCCCTGATCAACGTGATCTTCGCGTTCGTCTCCGCGCCGGTTGTGTCCCTCTGGCTCAGCTGAGCCCCGTCGACTCATTTTCAAGCGGATGTCGAAAACGGCGAGTACCGTTCGTCGCGAGCCTGTTAGCCAACACGGCGGCGGGGCTTCTCGCCGCGCAACAGGAAAGTGAGCGCACAATGTCGCAGGAATACATCATTCTCATCGTGGAACCGGAGTGGGATCCCTCCTCGATCTCGGAGGCCGACTGGACGGCCGCGATGGCGCAGCACGGCGCATTCGCCAAAGCCGTCGCCGACGCCGGACAGCAGGTACTGGGTGGGGACGCGCTGCAGCCGTCATCCGCTGCCGTGCGCATCGTGCCGGCCAGGGACGGCAAGCCGGCCGTGTTCACCGACGGGCCGTTCACCGAGCTCAAGGAGGTCGTGAGCGGCTTCTACAAGATCAGCGCACGCGACCTGGCCCAGGCCAAGGAACTCGCGGCGCTCTGCCCGAGCCCCG
This sequence comes from Rhodoglobus sp., assembly GCA_040002655.1. Lineage (GTDB taxonomy): Bacteria > Actinomycetota > Actinomycetes > Actinomycetales > Microbacteriaceae > Rhodoglobus. Next base: position 1,481 of record JBDUEC010000182.1, read on the forward strand.
GCCACATCGAGCTGTACCCGGTGCTCGACACCGGCTCGATGGAGTGAGTCGCACCGGCGGTCACGGCACGGTGCGAACCGCACCGTGACCACCGACGTGCTCGACGAGACCTTCCGCCGGGAGTGGCCGAAGATCCTCGCCACCCTGATCCGGTACACCGGCAGCCCTGAGTTGGCGGAGGATGCGGTGCAGGAGGCGTTCCTGCGGGCATCCGCTTCTCGTGATCGCGAGCTGCTGATCAACCCGGCGGCGTGGATCACCACGGTTGCCAAGCGGATCGCCATGGACGCGGTGCGCCGCGACGCGACGTTGCGCAAGCGCCTCCCCATGCTGGCGGAGGAGCCCCAGGAGCCGCAGCCGGCCGCGGTGGGCGGCGATGATCGCCTCGAGCTGCTGTTCCTGGCCTGCTCGCCCTCCTTCACTGCCGAAACTCGGCTTGCCCTCGCTCTGCGATTCGTGTGCGGGGTGCCCACGGCAGACATCGCCGACGCGATGCTTGCCGCGCACACGGCGCTGAGCGCCCGGATCACGCGGGCCAAGCGACAGATCGAGCGGGAGGGCATCCGCTTCGTTGACCTGGAGACCGTGGCGCGCACCGAGCGGCTCGACGACGTGCTCTCCACGATCCACCTGCTGTACACGGTCGGGCACACCGCGGTCGACGGGGCTACCCTCGACAATCGACCGGTCGCGGCCACCGCGATCGAACTGGCCAGGGCCCTGGTGAGAGTGGCTCCTGACGATCTCGAGGCGGCTGGCTTGCTGGCACTGCTGCTGTTGACGGATGCCCGGTCGCCGTCGCGCACCGACAGGACCGGCGAGGTGGTCACCCTCGAACTCGTTGACCGCACGGCGTGGAACCACGCGCTCGTGCGCGAGGGGCTCGAGCTCGCGACGAGGGCGCTGCCGGGGGCTGGCCGCTTCGCGCTCGAGGCGGGCATCTCCGGCATGCACTCCGATGCGCCGACCTGGGAGGCCACGGACTGGGAGTCCATCCGCGTGCTGTACGACCGGCTGGTCGAGAGGTGGCCGTCACCGAGCGCGCAGCTGGCCCGGGTGGTCGCGGGCAGCTATCGGCGGGGCGGGCTGGCCACGGCGCTCGCCGAACTCGACGCACTGCGCCCCAGTCTCTCCGGCGCTTCGGCGCGCCAGGCGATGGCCGTGCGCGCCGACCTGTTGCGGCGCCTCGGACGAACCGCAGAAGCCCGGGCAGCCTATGTGCGTGCACGGTCCCAGGAGCGCAATGCCCCAGTGCGCAACTACTTCGGTCGGCGGATCGACGAACTCGACCCGCCGACCTCGAAGTGAATCAGGCCACGTCGTCGGGCGTGACAGACGTGCGACGCTCGGATACCGCTGCTCCAGTGGCCGGGTCGACCCCCGAGTGCACGGTCGTGATCGACTGGCGCTTGCGGGTCATGAGCACCAGACCGATGATCAGCACGAGCGCGCCAGCACCCATCAGCAGGTAGCCGACGAGGTCGAGGTCGACCCAGTCCAACTGCACGTTGAGGGCGAAGGTGAGCACAGCGCCGATGACAATCAGGACAATTCCGGTTGCTATCATCCTTCGAGCGTACGCCGCTTGACGGAGCGTGCACGGGGTGGTTTTAACGCGCCCCGTGCGCTAAGGGCGCCTGGTCCTCGCCGATGTCCTCGTTCCACAACGCTGGGTTATCGACGATGAATTTGCCCATCACCTCGATGAGTTCCGGGTCGTTCATCACCGTCAGCTGCGCGCCGTGCTCGGCCAACCAATCCTGTCCGCCGAGAAAATTCACGTCGTCACCGACCACGACCCGCCCAATGCCGAACTGGCGCACCAACCCGGAGCAGTACCAGCACGGCGACAACGTGGTCACCATCACGGTGTCCCGGTAGCTGCGCTGCCGACCCGCGTTGTGGAACGCGTTCGTCTCGGCGTGCATCGCGGCGTCGCCATCCTGTACCCTGCGGTTGTGGCCGCTGCCGAGCAGTCGTCCGTCAGCACTGAAGAGCGCGGCACCGATCGGGATGCCTCCCTCGGCGAGGCCCTTCATCGCCTCGGCTTTCGCGACCTCGAGCTTCTCCTGGTCGGTCGGGTAGATCGCCTCGGTCATGCGAGCTTGGCGCCGAGCACTGGCTTCGCAATCCTGAACAGGATGACGTAGAGGACCGCTGCGAGCAGGAACCCGACGAGGGGTGTGAGGTCACCGATCTCGGGAACCGCCTTGGTGACCACGCCCACGTAGACGACCTGGTTGGCGAACAGGAAGATCGACACGGCGGTGGCGACGATGAACGCCACGGGGCCCGCCCAGTTCTTGTACTTCTTGACCTCGTCCACGACGAGGTCGCCCACGGCGGTTCCGCGGCGCAGGAAGCGGTCCGCCAAGACGATGGCGAGCCACGGTGCGATCCAGTAGGCGATCACCAGGAGGAAGCCCTCGTAGGTCGCACCGGCATCCGGTAGGGCGATGAGGGCCACGATGAAACCGAGCACCCCGAAGCTGAGCGCGACGATTGCCCGACGCAGTCGGAACGGGATCTTGATGCCCAGGGTCAGGAACGACATCGCGCCCGAGTAGATGTTGAGTGCGTTGGCCGAGACGGCGCCGACGGCGATCGCGAGGAGCGTGAGCGCGGCGATCCAGTTCGGCATGTCCGCGGTGAACGCGTCAGTGGGGCTCGCTGTGTCGGCGAGCCCTGCGTGCATGATCGTGGCGGATGCCGCACCCACGATCATGAGAAAGCTGGTCGACACGAAGTTTCCGAGACCGGCCGCGAGGCCGATCTTCACCCTGCTCGTGCCTGCGGGCAGGTACCGGGTGTAGTCCGACGCGTAGGGGTTCCACCCCGCGGTGTAACCGAAGGCCGCGCCCGCTGCGAGCGTGAAGCCTCCGATGCCGCCGAAACCGCCAGTGCCATCGCCGCCTGCGGCGGCCCCGAAGTTCGCGTGGGTGAGGATGAAGATGCCCGCGATGAGGAAGATGACTGCGAGCACAATGCCCGCGTAGCGCTCGAACAGCTGCACGATGTCGTGCCCGACGAACGCGACAGTCACTTCGACCACGACCACGATGATCAGACCCACCCAGACCGGGAGTCCGGTAAGCGTGGCGAGCGCGAATGCGCCGCTGATCGAGTTGACCGCGAACCAGCCAAGACCGGCCATCGCGGTGTTCAGACCCGCCGGGAGGAGGTTGCCCCAGAAGCCGAAGGCGGTGCGACCGAGCAGCATCTGCGCGAGCCCCTCGCGTGGACCCCACGTCGACAGGTAACCCTGGGCGAGACCGCCGAGGAAGTTTCCGAGTAGCACCGCACCAACCGCCTGCCAGGGGCTCAGCCCGAAGAATGCGACGGCGATGAAGCCGACGAAGATCGTCGCGAACTCGAGGTTGGGCG
>JBDUEC010000183.1:0-4833 GCA_040002655.1 Rhodoglobus sp.
CCCGACCTGTCGTGGACCGTTCCGAACGGCGGCTTCTACGTCTGGCTGACGCTCCCGGCGCACCTCGACTCCAAGTCGATGCTGCCGCGGGCAGTCAAGGAGCTGGTGGCGTACACGCCGGGAACGGCGTTCTACGCCGACGGCAATGGTCGCAACAACATTCGCCTCTCGTTCTGCTACCCGACGCCGGACTTCATCAGGGAGGGCATCCGCCGCCTATCCACGGTCGTCAACGGCGAACTCGAACTGCTCAGCACCTTCTCCCAGACCGGCCCGCTCGACACGGCCCGTGTGCAGGAGGGCATCAGCAGCCCGCCCGCCAACCTCGGCTAGGAGCCACCGCAATTGTCTTCACCGCACCGCGTTCTCGTGCTCGCCGGCGGCATCTCCCATGAACGGGATGTCTCCCTCCGCTCCGGCAGGCGCGTCGCCGACAGCCTCGCCGAGCACGGCATCTCCGTCGAACTCCGCGACCCCGACGCGTCCCTGCTCGGCTACCTGCGCGAGTCCCGGCCCGACGTGGTCTGGCCCGCCCTGCATGGTGCAAGCGGTGAGGACGGCGCCCTGCGCGGCCTGCTCGACTTCATCGGCATCCCCTTCGTCGGATCCAAAGCGGATGCCTCGCGCCTCGCCTGGGACAAGCCGACGGCCAAGACCATCGTGGCCCGCGCCGGGGTATCGACGCCGCGGTCGATCACCCTCTCGCGTGACGCATTCCGGGAACTGGGTGCGAACAGCATCCTGGAGGAGATCTACGACGAACTGCCCGGCTCGGTCGTAGTCAAGCCCGCCCAGGGCGGCTCCGCCCAGGGCGTGTCGATCGTCGACGACCGTTCGCTGCTGCCGCGCGCCATGGTGGGCGCATACAACTACTGCGACGTCGCCCTCATCGAACAGAAGATCGTCGGCACCGAGATCGCCATCGGCATCATCGACAGCGGCGGCGGTCCCAGCGCGCTCCCTGCCGTGGAGATCGAGCCTCTCTCTGGCGTCTACGCCTACCACGAGCGCTACACGGCCGGTGAGACCCGGTTCTACATCCCGGCCCGGCTGGGTGACGATGTGCTTGAGCGGGCCGCAGAAACGGCCCTGGCCGCGCACAACGCGCTGGGGCTGAGGCATGTGTCGCGCATCGACATCATCGTGGATGCCGCGGGCACCCCGTGGTTCCTCGAGGCCAGCGTGCTCCCCGGCCTCACTGAAACGTCCGTTGTTCCCCAGGCGCTCGAGGCAGCCGGCCACGATCTCGGCTGGATCTACTCAGCACTCGCCAACGCGGCCATCGCCGAGTCGCGCGCGGGGTAACCGCCGGCTACTTGTCGAAGCCCGGCTCGCCCAGTTCGGCGAGGATGCGGTTCAGGTCTGCCACCGTCGCGAAGTCGATGGCGAGCGTGCCCTTGCTCGAACCGAGGCTGATCTTCACCCTCGTATTGAGCCGGTCACCCAGGCGCTCCGCGATCTCGTCGAGGTGGTGCTGCTTCCTGCCCGCGGTTGGCTTGGTGCGCTGCGGCTTGGTCGATACCTGACCGGCCGCCACCTCTGCCGCGCGCACCGACAGGTCCTCGTTGACGATCTTGTCGGCCAGGCGCTCCATGGCTGAGACATCGCCCGCAGCCAGGACGGCACGCGCGTGCCCTGCGCTGAGAACGCCCGAGGCAACCTTGCGCTGCACTGATGCCGGCAGCTTGAGCAGTCGGAGAGTGTTGGTGATCTGCGGGCGCGAACGGCCGATGCGCCCGGCAAGCTGGTCCTGGGTGATGCCAAAGTCCGAAAGCAGCTGCTGGTAGGCCGATGCCTCCTCCAGCGCATTCAGGTTGGCGCGGTGCAGGTTCTCGAGCAGGGCATCCCGCAGCATGTCCTCGTCGGCCGTGCTCTTGATGACGGCAGGGATGCTGGCGAGCCCGAGCTGCTTGCTCGCGCGCAGGCGACGCTCGCCCATGATCAGCTCGAACTGGGGTGCACCCGCCTCCGCGTCTGTGATGGGACGCACCACGATCGGCTGGAGCACGCCTACCTCGCGAATCGACGCCACGAGTTCCTCGAGCTCCTCGGCTCGGAACTCGGTTCGGGGCTGCTTCGCGTTCGGAGCGATGTCGGAGGGCGAGAGATTGGCAAGCCGGGCGCCGGGCACCGCGAGGAGGCCCTGCCTGTCACCGGGCGCTGTCGGAAAGAATACGTCGACTGGTCGTTGTGACGACTCGTCTGAGCCGGGGATGAGGGCGCCGATGCCCCGGCCGAGGCCGGTGCGCTTGGGGGCGGCCACTAGGCCGGTGCTCCGCGGCGGGCGATCTCGGCCGCAGCCTCCAGGTAGGAGAGCGAGCCGGGCGAGCTGGTGTCGTAGCTGATCACGCTCTGACCATAGCTCGGCGCCTCCGAGATGCGAACTGAGCGGGGGATAAGTGTGGACAACACCTGGTCCGGGAAGTGGTCGCGCACGTCCTGAGCCACCTGATTGGCCAGGTTGGTGCGGGAGTCGTACATGGTGAGGAGAATCGTGGACACGGTCAGCTTCGGGTTGAGGTGGCGCTCGATGAGCTGGATGTTCGTGAGCAGTTGGCTGAGCCCCTCAAGCGCGTAGTACTCGCATTGGATGGGGATGAGCACTTCGCGGGCCGCGACGAACGCGTTGATCGTGAGCAGGCCAAGGGACGGCGGGCAGTCGATGAAGACGTAGTGGAAGGGCTCGGGCGACTCGGCGAGGAACTTGTCCAGCGCGGTGCGCAGGCGCTGTTCGCGCGCCACGAGCGAGACGAGCTCGATCTCGGCGCCGGCCAGGTGAATCGTCGCCGGCACGCAGTAGAGCGCGTCGAACTCCGGGCTCTTCTGCACGACGTCCGCTATCGGCTCGTCGTTGATGATGACGTCATAGACGCTCACCGTCTCCGACCGGTGCTCGACCCCGAGCGCGGTTGACGCGTTGCCCTGCGGGTCGAGGTCGATAACGAGCACGCGCGCACCGGCCCGCGCCAGTGCCGCGGCCAGGTTGACCGTGGACGTGGTCTTGCCGACGCCACCCTTCTGGTTGGTGACGCTGAAGATTCTGGTCTGCTTCGGCAACGGCAGTGCTTCGGCTTCGATCGCCTGGCGGCGGCGGGTGATCTCCGCGAGCTCGCGGGCGAGGGGTGTGGAGTCGTCAAAGCCCGTACCCGGTGAGGGCGGCGGCGCGGCGGCGAGCGCCTGTGCGAGATCGCCTTCGGGATGTTTCACGTGAAACCTTCTGGATGTTGGCGAGGCTCGAGGCTCTCGCGGTCGTGCTCGCGGGGGAGGTGCGAGTGGTCAGTCCACTGTAGCCCGAAACACCCGGGTGACATCCGGGACGATCCCCTCACCGAGGGTGAGGATCTCCGCGTCGATGAGGTGCGCCTTGCGGATGATCTTGGCTGCGGCATCCAGCTCTGCGACGACCCGCTCACCCTTCATGAACAGCATCTGTCCGCCGTAGCGGAGCAGGGGAAGGGTCATCGGGATCAGCTTGGAGAGCGCTGTCACAGCGCGGGCTGTCACCTGGTCGAGCGGCGCGTCAAGTTTGGCCTCCTCGGCGCGAGCCCGGATGACCGAGACGTTGTCGAGACCGAGTTCAGCCGCTTCGTGGATCAGCCAGTCAACCCTGCGTTCCATCGGTTCAATCAGAACGAACCGGGCGTCGGGGCGAGCGATCGCGAGCACGAGCCCCGGAAGCCCTGCGCCGCTGCCGACATCTCCGATCGTGCCGTCGACCAGCGGCGCGACCAGTCCGCAGTTGATGACGTGTCTCGACCAGAGGCGGGGCATCTCGAGCGGGCCGATGAGGCCGAGCTCCTCGCCGCGCCGGGCGAGGTCTGCCGTGTACTGTCGCGCCACGTCAATCCGTGAACCAAAAATAGAGCCGGCGACTGCCGGCTCTATTTCCAGGGCGAACTCGCTCAATGTTTCACGTGAAACTATGCGCGGGTGATGACGGTGTGGCGATCGCGACCCTCGCCATTGGACTCGGACACAAAGCCACGCTCCCCGACGATGTCGTGCACCAGCTTGCGCTCGTACGAGGACATCGGAGGCAGGGCAGCGGATGCCGCACCGCCCTCGATCCGCTCGATCGCCTTGTCGACGAGAATCGTCAGTTCCGCCGCTCGCGCCTCGCGCGATCCGCCGACGTCGAGGATGAGTCGCGAGAACGAGCCGGTCTTGGTCTGGACGGCGATGCGCGTCAGCTCCTGGAGCGCGTTGACCGTGTCCGGCTTCGACAGCAGGCGCAGGCTCGATTGCTCGGTCGAGGTGACCGAAAGGTAGGCGCGGCCGCCACGGGCGTCGATCTCAATGTCGCCGTCCAGGTCGGTGATGTCCAGCAGCTCCTCGATGTAGTCCGCCGCGATGTCACCCTCCTCTTCGAGCTGGGTCGCGCTCGGGGCATCCGCTTCGAGAAGCTCAGCTTCGGGCTCGACGGTCTCGGTGGTGGTGGTCTCGATATCGGTCACGTCGCTCACTTCTTGTTTCCAGTCTGCTTCTTGGAACGGTTCTTGCCCACGGGCTGCTGGCGCTGGGGGCGCTTCGGCTCCTCGGCGATGACGGTGCCCGAGGGGGCGTCGTCCTCTTCGGTGATGCCACGGCGCTGGCGCTTCTTTGCCAGGCGTGCCTCGCGGTTGAGGGCAGCCTCACTACCGGGGGTCGGCATGTTGCGGATCACGATGAACTGCTGGCCCATGGTCCAGAAGTTCGAGACCAGCCAGTAGAACATCACGCCAAGCGGGAAGGTGAAGCCCGAGAAAGCGAATACCAGCGGCAGCAGGTACAGCAGGATGCGCTGCTGGCGGTAGGTCGGGCTGGCCTTCATCTCGGCCGACTGGTTCTTCGACA
>JBDUEC010000184.1:0-4832 GCA_040002655.1 Rhodoglobus sp.
GCATCCAGTCGGCGACGGCGCCGAGCGCGTAGTGGTTGAACGAGGTCATCTCGCCCGGATTGATGCTGCCGTCGGGCATCATCGAGTCCCAGCGCTCCCAGATCGTGGTCGCCCCCATCGAGACGGAGTAGAGCCACGAGGGATTCTCGGTCTGCAGCAGAAGGCGGTAGGCGTCGTCAAGGTGGCCGGTGTCAGAGAGCGCGTCACAGATGAAGGGCGTGCCGGCGAACCCGGTCGAGATGCGGTAGCCGCTGGCCGCCGCCAACTCGGCGAGCCGATTCCCCGCGAACTCCCGATCTGCAGCATCGAGGATGTCGAAGGCGATCGCCAGCGCGTAGACGGTCGTGCAGTCGCTGAGAATGCGGCCACCATCGAGGTAGTGCTCGGTGAATGCCGCCCGGAGCGCGGACGCGATTGCCGAGAACTCGGCCACGGCATCCTGGCGGCCGAGCACGGCGGCCGCGTCGGCAACGATCCGCGCCGAGCGGTACGCCGAGATGGTCGCGACCACTCCAGCATCCGCCTTCGCCGCGGCCGGATTCTCCGGCGGGGCATCCGGATCGAGCCAGTCACCGAACTGGAACCCGGTGTCCCACAGCCCATTGGGCGAGAGCAACGTCTGTACGTGGCGCACGTGCAGGGCCATTGAGTCGAACTGGCGCTCCAGGACTGTCGCGTCGCCGTAGGCCTCATAGAGGTCCCAGGGAACCCACACGCCGGCGTCGCTCCACACCGCCGTCGACTGCACCGTCGGCGGCAGGTCACCGATATCGAGCTTCTTCAGCACGTCGGGCACCACGTACGGCACAACTCCGCCGGTTGCCTTCTGCTCGAGCGCGACGTCGACCAGCCACTCGCTGAGGAAGGCATTGACATCGAACAGGAAGGCGGCCGTCGGCGCGAACGCGGCGATGTCGCCGGTCCAGCCGAGGCGCTCGTCGCGCTGCGGGCAGTCGGTCGGCACGCTCAGGAAGTTGCCGCGCATGCCCCAGACCACGTTCTCGTGGAACTGGTTGAGCATGGGGTCGGACGAGCGGAACGTGCCGGTGCGTTCGAGCTCGGAGCCGACGACGACCGCGGTCAGGGCGTCCGCTGTCAACTCGCCCGGCCATCCGCTGATCTCGGCATACCGGAACCCGTGGAAGGTGAAGGTGGGCTCGAAGACATCCTCGCCACCGCTCAGGATGTAGCGGTCGGTCGCGAGCGCAGTGCGAAGCGGGCGGGTGCCCAGTTCGTCGTTCTCGAGCACCTCGGCGTGACGCAGGACCAGCTCGGTGCCGGACGGACCGGTCACGCGCACGCGCACCCAGCCCACGAGGTTCTGGCCGAAGTCGACCAGGGTCTTGCCGGCGGGCGAGGTCCAGATCTGCAGGGCGGGCAGCTCGTCGAACGCGACCACGGCGGGTCCGGCGTTGAGAGCGAGCTTCGCGATGTCGAAGTCGAGCGGGTGCACGCCGGTCCACTCGGCCGAGCTGAAGCCAGGCTCGAGCCAGGCGCTGCGATCGCGTCGCGCGTCGATGGTCTCCCCGTCGTACAGGTCATTGGCGACGACCGCACTCGGCCCCGCGGACCAAGTGTCGTCGGTGGCGATGACCTGCACGAACCCGTCATCGAAGGTGACCTCCAGCTGCGCGAAGGCGCCGAGGGTGTCGCCGTACAGTGCGGACTGGCCGGTCCAGCCGAGGCGGCCGCGGTACCAGCCGTTGCCAAGGGCGAGGCCGAGCACGCTGTTCTCGGCGAGCATGCTCGTGACGTCGTACTCGCTGTAGCGCAGCCGCCACTCGTAGCTGGTCCATCCGGGCGTGAGCAGGTCGTTCGAGATCCGCTGGCCGTTCAGCCAGGCTTCGACGACACCGAGCGCGGTGAGAGTGAGCTTCGCGCTCGCGACGGCGCCGTGCCCCGCGTCGAGCCGGAACTCGCGGCGCAGCAGCGGCGCCCCGTCGAAGTCGAGATCGGGTGCGATCATCCGGGCGTGCCAGTTCATTGGTTCCTCAATCTGAATGGGTGGAGCGAAACTACTGTCGAGCGCGGCGTCATCCCTTGACGGCGCCGCTGGTCAGTCCGGCCACGATCTGCCGGTTGAAGAAGATGTACGCAACGAGCGGCGGGATCGTGATCAGGAACATGTCCATGAAGAGCAGGTTCGGGAAGCTCAGGTTCTGCCCCTGGAACTGGTACAGCGTCAGCTGCACCGTGGCGTTCTCCGATCCCGGCAGGAAGTACAGCGGCCCGCTGAAGTCGTTGAAGACGAACACAGACTGCACCACGATCACGGTGACCATCACGGGGCGCAACAGGGGAACGATCACCAGGAAGAACAGTCGGATGGGCCCAGCCCCATCGATGGTCGCGGCCTCGTCGAGCTCCTTGGGGATCGTGCTCACGAATGCTCGGAACAGCAGGATGCAGAACGAGAGCCCGAAGGTCGCCTCGATCAGGATCATCCCGGGCATGGTCTTGAACAGCCCCAACCCCTGGAGCACCCAGATGGTCGGCACGACTGCCGGCGGAACAATCAGCCCCGCGAGCACGAAGAAGTTGATCACCGGGTTCAGCCGGCTGGACTTGCGCTGCAGCACGTACCCGACCATCGCCGACACGACAACCATGACGGCCACCGACCCAACGGTGAGGATCGCGCTGTTCGCGAAGGCTCGCCAGATCAGGCCGTCACTCGCAGCGAGCACGCCGGCGAGATTCTCGAAGAACTGCCACTGGGTCGGCAGCGAGAAACTCTGGTCGGATGCCTCTGTGGACGTCTTCGATGCCTGCAGCAGCACGAAGGCGAAGGGCACCAGGAATACGAAAACAGAGACCAGGATCGCCAGGATGCCGACGACCCAGGCCCGGATGTGCGCGCGCTTCACAGCTCTACCGGCCTTCTGTTGATGAAGTACGAGATCGGCACCATGATTGCTGTGACCACGATGAACAGCACCACGTTGCCCGCGGTGGACAGTCCGTAGAAGCCGGCCTGATACTGCTTGTAGATGACCGACGCGATCACGTCGCTGGTGAAGCCGGGCCCGCCACCGGTGGTGGCCCAGATCAGGTCGAAGGAACGCAGTCCACCGATGAGCGAGAGGATGATGACCGTTCCAGTCGCAGCGCGGGAGAGCGGGATGGTGATGGTCCGCAGGATCCGCCACGGACTCGCGCCGTCCATCCGCGCGGCCTCGTAGTACTCGGTCGGGATCGCGACGATTCCGGCCATGAAGATCAGGGTCGCGATGCCGATGCCCTTCCAGATGTCGACACCGGCGATGGTGAACAGTGCCAGGTTCGGGTCGGTGAACCACCCGGGTTGGGGCAGTCCGAAAGTACCCAGGATTCCGTTCACGAGGCCGTGGAAGGGGTCGAGCAGTGACTTCCACATGATCCCCACGCCGATCGTGGAGATCAGAACCGGGAAGAACACCACGGCTCGCAAGTAGCCGCGACCGACAACCGCCCCGGTGAGCAGCACTGCGAGGAAGAATCCGATCACGACCTTCGCGGCCGAGGTGAGGAAGCCGTAGATGAAGGTGTGGATGAAGCCGTTGTAGAGCTGGGGGTCCTGGAAGAACAGCACGAAGTTGTCGAGGCCCACGAACTGCACGCTGAACAACGACCAGCGTGTCAGCGAGAAGTAGAACGAGGCGAACGTCGGCACCGCGAAGAACACCAGGTAGAGGGCGGCGGCTGGAAGGTAGAACCATGACGGATACGTCGTCTTGATCCCCTTGCGCCGCGGTCGGGGCGCTGGCACCCCGATCGGTGGCGCCGTGGTTTCGATGGTCGTCATGCGAAGCTCCAGGTGAGTGCGTGGTCGGTACTGCGGGGTCGATGGCTTAACCATCGACCCCGCGGCGAGCTGGGTGCTACCAGCCCTTGAGACCGAGCTGCTGAGCCTGGGCCTTCACATCGTTGTCGTACAGGGCGGCGCCGTCCTTGGCGGATGTGATGCCAGAGCCGACCTCGACGAGGATCTTCTCGAGGTTCGGGCCCTTCACCGGCGACAGGAACTCGAGCGCGGGGCTCGTCTTTCCGGCGTCCTGGTACTTCTGCACGTCTGCGACGAGAGCCGGCGCATCGCTGGGCACCTTGCAGGTGCTGATCGCGTACGGTCCCGCCACGGTGCCCGCGGTATCCTGCACCGCACAGCCGGCCGGCGAGTTGATGAAGGCCACGAATTTCTTCGCCGCCGCCAGCTTGTCACCGGTCGTGCTCTTCGGGATGTATGCGCCGTTTGCCTCCCAGACGGTGGCGTTCGAGTCACCCGCGTCTGACGGCATTGCGAAGTAGCCGATGTCGTTGACGTTGTCCGGGTTGTTCGAAACGACGTTGCCGATCACCGCGGTGAGCATCGGATACTGGGCAGCCTCACCGGTCGCGAGCAGCTTCAGGGCGTTGACGTTCGTCAGCGAGGCGAAGTCCTCGTTCAGCAGGCCGAGGTCGTGCGCCTGCGCGGTGTGGTCGAAGGAGGAGAACGCGGGTGCGTCCACGTACTTCGCCTTGTTGTTCGTGTAGTCCTCGGCCCAGTTGCCGTCCGCCGCGTTCACGTTGGCGAAGTCGGCGAGCACGAACAGCTGGCTGGTCCAGGTGTCACCGTAGCTTTGCAGGATCGGGATGATGCCGGCAGCCTTGATCTTCTGGCTGTTGCTGATGAAGTCGGCCCAGGTGTCTGGAATGTCAAGGCCCAGCTGTGCGTAGACCTTCTTGTTGTAGAGGATGCCGCCATCGAAGGTCGAACCCCAGGGTGCGCCGTACAGGCCGTTCTTGGTGCTTACCGTGGTCTTGAAGTCGGCCGACAGGTCCTTGACCCACGACTCGTCGGTGAGTGGCTGCAGCGT
>JBDUEC010000185.1:0-4746 GCA_040002655.1 Rhodoglobus sp.
TTCGACCCGGAGACCAACGAGTGGAAAGAGGGCTTCGAGACCCAGCGCGAGAAGTGGGAGCTGGACTACGCAGCCGCCCAGGCTCGTTGGGAGCAGCACAAGAAGCAGGTCGCTGCAGCCGCGCTGCAGCAGGACTTCGTGTCCTCGAGCGACGTGCCGGCCGGTGCCTCGAGCTTCTCCAGCGATGAGAGTGCTGCTGCCGTTGGCGGCGGAACCCTCGCCGACGACGAGTCGCTCGCGGCTCTTCGCGAGAAGCTGAGCAGCAACTCCTAATCACGACGTCATACGGCCGGTCCCCTCGGGGGCCGGCCGTTTTCGTTTGTGCAGGCTCAAGCCTCTGGCGAGGATGCCTTCCAGCGGAACTCGTAGGCAGGCTCGCGTTTGCGTGCGATAGCGGCACGGCGGAACAGAGCCACGAATGCCACCACGATGCCGAAGAGCGCGACGAGCACGAGGAGCGGGAGCACGAGAGCGAGAACGGAGAGCGCGATGCTGCTGAAATCCTCCGCAGTGCTGGCGACGGGTGCAGCGGCGCCCAGAGTCAAGGCATTGAGGGCGGGTCGGCTCGCCATCTTCGCCCCATGAACGAACAGCGCGAGAACGATGCCGACCACGATCGGCACCCACTGGAACGTGCTGAAGAATGCCGCGGGATCCTTCACTGCGGCCGTCTGGGACGCGGCCCCCGTGCCGAACACGATGCCGCCGGCCGCCGGTCGCACGATCGTCTGCAGCCAGTCGTTGATGCTGTCGACCACGGGGATCTTGTCCGCGACGATCTCGATGACCAGCAGAACGCCCAGAATGCCGAGCACCCACGGATTCTCCAGCCAGGTCCAGCCGGAGGGCAGAGTGACGAAGTCCGTGAAGCGGCCCGCCAGGCCAAGGACCAGCAGCGGGATGTACGCGTTCAGCCCCGCTGCCACCGCGAGTCCGGTGCCGGTCAGTAGTTCGAACATCCGCTGGTCTCCTCGCCCGCCACGGCCCCAAACACCACTGTCGCGGGCTCACGCCGAGGCTAGCATTGCAGGATGTTTCTGATCGGGCTCACCGGCGGAATTGCCTCGGGTAAATCTGCGGTCGCACGCCGGCTCGCCGAACTGGGCGCGGTGCACGTTGACGCCGACGCACTCGCCAGGGAGGTCGTCGAACCGGGCACGCCGGGCCTTGCGCGAATCGCCGAGGCATTCGGCCCGTCAGTGATCGCAGCAGACGGCAGTCTCGACCGGCCGGCGCTCGGGGCCATCGTGTTCTCCGACCCCGAGGCACGGGAGAGGCTCAACGGCATCACCCACCCAGCGGTGTGGAAGCGCGCCCGCGAACTTTTCGCCGCAGCGGATGCCGCCGACCCCGAGTCCGTGGTCGTCTACGACGTTCCGCTGCTCGCCGAGGCCGCCACGGGGCGCTCGTTCGGCTTCGACCTGGTCGTGGTCGTGTACGCGAGCACCGAGACACGCATCAAGCGGATGGTGGAATTGCGCGGCATGAAGCGCGAGGAGGCGTTGCACCGCCTCAACTCGCAGGCGAGCGACACCGAGCGCCTCGCCCTCGCCGACCTGGTCATCGATGCCAACGGCACGCTCGACGAGACCATCGCCCAAGCCGACGGACTGTGGGAGAGCGCGAGGGCTTCCGCCCGTAGCAAACACGCCTCATAGTGTCGGGGGCGGTACCTAAGCTGGAGACATGGAACCCACACGTTCGGTGCGCCCGTTTGAGGTCGTCAGCGAGTACATACCGTCGGGGGACCAGCCGCAGGCGATCAAGGAGCTGGCCCAGCGCATCAACGCGGGCGAGACCGACGTGGTTCTGCTGGGCGCCACAGGAACCGGCAAGTCGGCAACTACCGCCTGGCTGATCGAGCAGGTGCAGCGCCCGACTCTCGTGCTCTCGCACAACAAGACGCTCGCCGCCCAACTTGCCAACGAGTTCCGTGACCTGATGCCGAACAACGCGGTCGAGTACTTCGTCTCGTACTACGACTATTACCAGCCGGAGGCCTACGTTCCGCAGACCGACACCTTCATCGAGAAGGACTCGTCGATCAACGCGGAGGTGGAGCGGCTGCGTCATTCGACCACCAACTCGCTGCTGAGCCGCCGAGACACCGTCGTCGTGTCCACGGTCTCGTGCATCTACGGGCTCGGCGCGGCCGAGTCGTATCTCGAGGCCATGATCGCGCTCCAGGTGGGCATGAAGATCGAGCGCGAGCTGCTCATCCGTCGCTTCGTCGCCATGCAGTACCAGCGCAACGATTACGACTTCTCGCGGGGCAACTTCCGGGTGCGCGGCGACACGATCGAGATCATCCCGATGTACGAGGAGCTCGCGATCCGCATCGAGATGTTCGGCGACGAGATCGAGGCGCTCTATGCGCTGCATCCACTCACCGGTGAGATCGTGAAGACGATGGATGCCGTGTCGGTCTTCCCCGGATCGCACTACGCAGCAAGCGCGCAGACGATCTCGAAGGCGATCGGCACAATCCAGATTGAACTGGGGGAGCGCCTGCAGGAGCTGGAGCGCCAAGGCAAGCTGCTCGAGGCCCAGCGGTTGCGCATGCGCACCACCTTCGACATCGAGATGATGGAGCAGATCGGGTTCTGCAACGGCATCGAGAACTACTCGCGGCACATCGACGGTCGCCAGCCCGGCGAGGCACCGCACTGCCTACTGGACTACTTCCCCGAGGATTTCCTCGTCGTGATCGACGAGTCACACGTCACCGTGCCGCAGATCGGTGCCATGTACGAGGGAGACGCGAGCCGCAAGCGCACCCTCGTGGAGCACGGGTTCCGCCTGCCGAGTGCGCTCGACAACCGCCCGCTCAAGTGGGAGGAATTCCTCAATCGCGTCGGCCAGAAGGTTTACCTCTCCGCCACGCCCGGCAAGTATGAGATGGGGATCACGGATTCCGTGGTCGAGCAGGTCATTCGTCCCACCGGCCTGATCGATCCGCAGATCGTGGTCAAGCCATCCAAGGGGCAGATCGACGACCTGCTCGAGCAGATCCGCATCCGCGTGGAGAAGAACGAGCGAGTGCTCGTCACAACGCTCACCAAGAAGATGGCGGAGGAGCTCACCGAGTTCCTCGGCGAGCACGGCGTTCGGGTGCGCTACCTGCACTCGGATGTCGATACGTTGCGCCGCGTCGAGCTGCTCACCGAGCTGCGCCAGGGGGTGTACGACGTGCTCGTCGGTATCAACCTGCTGCGTGAGGGTCTCGACCTTCCCGAGGTGTCGCTGGTGGCAATTCTGGATGCGGACAAAGAGGGCTTCCTGCGCTCGGGCACCTCGCTCATCCAGACGATTGGCCGTGCTGCACGTAACGTGTCCGGCGAAGTCCACATGTACGCAGACGTGATGACGGATTCGATGGCGAAGGCCATCGATGAGACCACACGACGACGCGACAAGCAGATCGCCTACAACACGGAGCATGGCATCGATCCGCAGCCGCTCCGCAAGAAGATCGCCGACATCACCGACCAGATCATGCGCGAGGCGAGCGATACCGTGGCCGTTCTCGGCGGCAAGTCAGACGCGAGTCGCAAGCGAGCACCCACGCCGAACCTCAAGCGCGAGGGACTCGCCGCCCAGGGCGGCAACGACCTGGAAAAGATCATTGCCGACCTCACCGAGCAGATGCTGGCGGCCGCCGGTGAGCTCAAGTTCGAGCTCGCCGGGCGCCTTCGCGACGAAGTGCAGGACCTGAAGAAGGAACTGCGCCAGATGGAAGCGGCCGGGCACCTCTCGAAGTAGTCGCGCGAACGTCATCCGTCGTGCCGGTGGCGAACAGAGCCGGATCAATGTCGGAGGCCTCCGTAGAATATAGAGAGTGTCAATTTCAGAGATCGACTTCGAAGACAGGCTCGCTTCCCAGCCGCAATCGGGGGTAACAGGCAAGCTCAGCGTGCGGGGTGCACGCGTGCACAACCTGCGCAATGTCGACCTCGAAATCCCGCGTGACTCCCTGGTCGTGTTCACGGGACTCTCGGGATCAGGCAAGTCGAGCCTCGCCTTCGACACGATCTTCGCGGAGGGCCAGCGCCGCTACGTCGAGTCGCTTTCCGCGTACGCGCGACAGTTCCTCGGCCAAGTGGACCGGCCTGACGTCGACTTCATCGAGGGCCTGAGCCCAGCGGTCTCGATCGACCAGAAGTCGACCAACCGCAACCCGCGCTCGACCGTCGGCACGATCACGGAGATCTACGACTACATGCGCCTGCTCTGGGCGCGCATCGGTATTCCGCACTGCCCGGAGTGCGGTGAGCGCATCGAGCGCCAGACCGTGCAGCAGATCGCCGACCAACTCATGACGTTGCCGACCGGCACCAGGTACCAGGTACTCAGCCCGATGATCTCTCAGAAGAAGGGCGAGTTCGTCGACCTGTTCAAGGAGCTCGCGGCGAGCGGCTACTCCCGGGCTCTCGTCGACGGCGAGGCAATCCAACTCAGCGACCCGCCCATCCTGAAGAAGCAGATCAAGCACGACATCGCGGTGGTCGTTGACCGCCTCGTGGCCGGCGACGACATCCTGACCCGGCTCACTGACTCCCTCGAGACGGCACTGCGCCTCACCGACGGACTGGTCGCCATCAATTACGTGGACGAGACCGGGGACGCGGCCTGGCGCACCTTCTCCGAGAAGCTCTCCTGCCCGAACGGCCACCCGGTGCAGCTCACCGAGATCGAGCCGCGCACCTTCTCGTTCAACGCCCCGTTCGGCGCGTGCCCCGAGTGCTC
>JBDUEC010000186.1:0-4703 GCA_040002655.1 Rhodoglobus sp.
CCTGCGCGTCGCGGCGGGCGAGATCGTGGGCTTGATCGGCGAGACCGGCGCGGGTAAGACAACGCTCGCGCGCACCATCCTGGGGCTCAACCGGGTCGACAGCGGCACCGTTTCGGTCGCCGGCACGGATGTCGCGCGCCTCTCCCGTGGGCAACTGCGCGCGTTCCGCCGCTCCGGGGCCGTGCAGTACGTTTTCCAGGACCCACTGCAGAGCCTGGACCCCGAACTCACCGTGCGCTTCTCCGTGGGCGAGGGACTCGCCATTCGGGGCGACCTCAGTCGCGACGAAATCGACGCGCGCGTGCACACGGCACTCGCCCTGGTCGGTCTGCCGGAACGGTTCGCCGGCCGCGTGCCCGGGGAGCTCTCGGGCGGGCAGCGCCAGCGAGTGGCGATCGCTCGCGCGATGGCGCTCGAACCACGGCTGCTGCTCAGCGACGAGCCGGTGAGTGCCCTGGATGCCGCGAGCCGGATCGACATTCTCGAGCTGCTTGTGGCGCTCCGCGACGGCTCCGGGATCGGTCAACTGTTCATCTCGCATGACCTCGGTTCGATAGCGGGCGTAACAGACCGTATTGCAGTTTTGTACAGGGGTACCGTGGTTGAGGAGGGAAGCACGGGGCAGATCCTGGGCGACCCGCAGCATCCATACACGCGCCTGCTTGTGGGCTCAGCGCCCTCCCTCGTGACCGGGCCCATCGATCGTGCCACGCGGCAGTCGCTGCGGCGGCAGCTGCACGACAACCTCATCAAGGAAGAGTCATGACAGACAGACTGAAAGTGGTCGGAGTCTCCGGCAGCCTGCAGGCACCGTCGCGCACGATCGCGCTGGTCGACGAGATTGTGGCGGTGCTCGCCGAGCAACTGCCGATCGATGTGCACCTGATCAAACTCAACGAGCTGGGGCCGCTGTTCGCCGGGTCGCTCACCCGTGCGGGCCTGCCCCCCGAGGTGGAGCGCGAGCTGCAGCGGATCGAGACCGCCGATCTCCTGGTCGTCGCGAGCCCGGTCTACCGCGCTTCGTTCACCGGCCTGTTCAAGCACCTGTTCGACTTCGTGGACCAGTACGCGCTCGTCGACACCCCGATCCTGCTGGCGGCCAGCGGCGGTTCCGAGCGGCACGCCCTGATCATCGAGCACCAGTTCCGGCCACTGTTCGCCTTCTTCCAGGCGCTCACGCTGCCGCTCGGAATCTACGCGCATGACTCGGACTTCACCGACTACAAGGTGAGCAGCCCGTTCCTTCGCGACCGCATCGTGAAGGTGATCGATCGTTCGCTGCCGCTCATCCGCTCGAACTTCGCCGAGAAGCAGGAGATCGCGAAGGCGCTCGACGGCGAACTGGTGCCGGAGCCCGAGATCGACAAGCTCGCCCCGGTGCGCCTGCACAGCTGAGGTCTCGAGACCGTCGCTGCGCTCCGCCTCGACCACCGGCTATTTCGGCGCCATCCTGATGGCGCCGTCGAGGCGGATCGTCTCGCCGTTCAGCATCGGGTTCTCCACGATGTGCTGCACGAGCGCGGCGTACTCGGCGGGCTTGCCCAGCCGAGACGGATGCGGCACCTGCTTGCCCAGGGACTCCTGGGCTTCCGCGGGCAGCCCGGCCATCATGGGGGTCTCGAAGATGCCCGGTGCGATGGTCATCACCCGGATCAGGTGCTGCGCGAACTCGCGCGCGATCGGCAGCGCCATCGCGGCGATCGCGCCCTTCGACGCCGAGTAGGCCGCCTGGCCGATCTGGCCGTCGAAGGCAGCGACCGAGGCCGTATTCACGATGACCCCACGCTCCTCGCCGAGTGGTTCGGTCTCGATCATGCGGGCTGCGGCCAGCCGGATCACGTTGAAGGTGCCGGTGACATTGACCGCGAGCACGCGAGTGAAGTGGTCGAGTGCCTGCGGACCTTCGCGGCCGACCACGCGCTCCGAGGTGGCGATGCCCGCACAGTTGACGACGATGCGCAGCGGCCCGACGGCGGAAGCGGCATCCACCGCAGCTTGCACCTGACCCTCGTCTGTGACATCCGCTGCGACGAAGGTGAACGGCAGTTCGGCGCCCTTCGAACTCGGGAGGTCCACGATCACCACGTGCGCTCCCGCCGCGGCGAGGGCCTGGGCGGTGGCGAGTCCGAGGCCGGAGGCGCCCCCGGTGACGAGGGCCGCGGCATCCGCGATTCTCACGACAGGCGCTCGATGATGGTGGCGTTGGCCATGCCCGCGCCCTCGCACATCACCTGCAGGCCGTACCGGCCACCGCTGAGTTCGAGCTGGTTGAGCATGGTTGTCATCAGGCGGCTGCCGCTCGAGCCGAGGGCGTGGCCGAGGGCGATCGCGCCGCCCCGAGGGTTCACCTTCTCCGGATCGGCGCCCAACTCCTGCTGCCAGGCGAGCGGCACCGAAGCGAACGCCTCATTCACCTCGAAGGTATCGATGTCGTTGATGCCGAGGCCGCTGCGCTCCAGGATCCGCTTGGTCGCCGGAATCACGCCGGTGAGCATCTCGATCGGGTCGGAGCCAACCACGGCGAATGAGTGGAAGCGCGCGCGTGGGCGCAGGCCGAGCTGGTTGGCCTTCTCCTCACTCATGATCAGCACGGCCGATGCGCCGTCGGTGAGCGGCGAGGAGTTGCCGGCCGTGACGCTCCAGTCGATCTCGGGGAACCGGGCGCCGAGATCGTCGTCGTGGAAGGCGGGCTTCAGGCTCGCCAGGCTCTCGGTCGTCGTCGAGGCGCGAATCGTCTCGTCGATTGTGAGGTCGCCGATCGGCAGCACCTCGCTGGAGAAGTCGGCGGATGCCGCGAGCCGGTGCGATCGCGCCGAGAACTCGTCGAGCTGTTCCCGGGTCAGCCCCCAGCGGGCGGCAATCAGTTCTGCAGAGATGCCCTGGCCCACGAGCCCGTCGGGGTACCGGGCGTGGACCATGGGGCCCCAGTTGTCCATGCCGAGGGTCGCGTACCCGATCGGGTTCTTGCTCATGAGCTCGACGCCGCACGCGATCACGATGTCGTAGGCGCCGGCGATCACGCCCTGGGCGGCGAAGTGGGCGGCCTGTTGGCTCGACCCGCACTGCCGGTCCACCGTGGTGCCGGGCACCGACTCGGGGAACCCGGCGGCGAGCAGGGCGTTGCGTGTGATGTTGACCGATTGCTCGCCGACCTGGCTGAGGCATCCGCCGATCACGTCATCGATGGTCGCCGTGTCGAGACCGTTGCGCTCCGCAATCGCCTTCAGAACGGTGCCGAGCAGGTCGACCGGATGCCACGCCGAGAGCGCACCCCCGGGCTTTCCCCTACCGGACGGAGTGCGGATGGCGTCGACGATGACAGCTGTTGGCATGTTTTCACTGTAGCCCGGAGAGCACCTTTGTGATCCGTTGGAGGCTCACCGGTTCACTGGTGGGCACGTGCTGGGCGAACAGGCTGAGCCGCAGCTCCTCGAGCATCCAGCGGGCCCTGGCGATGGGTGGCTCGGCGTTGACCGCGAGCGGGAGGGTGCCTCCTGCCGCGATGTAGCGCGCCGTCGCCTGCTGCACCTCGGTCATCCACACCCGATCGCGGCCGAGATTCTCGGCGAGCTTTGCCACGCGGTGACTGATGGCGGCGAGGTAGACCGGGAGGCGGCGCAGGCGAGCGAGACCGGTTGCCGCCACAAAGCCCGGGTAGACCAGGGCATCGAGTTGCGACCGCGCGTCGCCAAGCGGAGCGATGAGGGCGATGCTCGTGGCTCCCTTGATCGCTTTGTCCGCCTCCTTGGCCGCCGCGATGATGGATGCGACCAGCGCAACGGTCGCGAACAGCGAGTCGACCACCCCGGCGGAGACCTCCGCTCGCGCGGCCTCGAACTCCTTCCGGGTCCAGATCGGACGGTCGCCCACCACCGCATCGATGCACGCGGCGAGGCAGTCCTCGAACAGCTCGGCCGTCGTGCGGTACGGACTCTGGGCCAGGGTGAGCTTCTCGGCGGTGGTGAGGTGCTCCTGCACGTAACCGAGTGGCGACGGGATCGCGAGCCGCAGCATCCGTCGCACCCCACGACGGTGCGCCGTGGCCTGGTCGTCGGGGGTCGCCATCAATCGGATGGACACCGTGCTTCCCTCGTCGACGAGGGCGGGGTAGGCGCGGATGGTGTTCAGCCCGTGTTTGGTGTCGCGCACGCGGTCGAGCGAGTCGAAGTCCCAGGTTGTGAGCCCCGCGCGCTCGAGGCTGTCCCTCGGGGTGCCGGCACCGGGCGTCTCGATGGCGCGTGCGACGGACTCCCGGGCCTTCGGCTTCAGCCGGGCCTGTAGCGCCGAGAGTGTCTTGCTCGACTCGACGGCCCGCCCGCGGTCGTCGACCACCGCGAAGGTCATCCGCAGGTGCGCAGGAACCCGCTCGGTGTCAAAATCTGCGGCGGTAACCGGCGTGTAGGTCTGGGCGGCGATCTCGCGGGCGAGCTGCTCGGTGAGGCTTCCGACCGGCGTCGCGGGCAGGGCGGCGATGAGCTTGCGAGCCCAGTCCGCAGCGGGCACCACGTTCCTGCGGATGTTCTTCGGCAGCGACTTGATCAGGGCGGTGACGAGTTCTTCGCGCAGGCCAGGAACTTGCCAGTCGAACCCCTCGTTCCTGAGGCCGGCGAGCAGGGGCAGCGGCACGGTGACGGTGACGCCATCGTCGTCGGCTCCGGGCTCGAAACGGTAGGCGAGGGCGAGAGTCTGGTCGGCCTGCGCCC
>JBDUEC010000187.1:0-4667 GCA_040002655.1 Rhodoglobus sp.
CACGACCTCTTCGTCCCGAACGAAGCGCGCTACCAAGCTGCGCCACACCCCGATCGATTCGCGCGCTGACGCGCGAGCCACATCAAGAATAGCTGAAATCGTCGGCGGTGAGTGTCACGACGACCGCCTCGGGTGGGCAGGCGAAGCGAATCGGTGCATAAATGGACGTTCCGATGCCGGCGCTGACGTTGAGCCAAGCTGCGTGCCGGGCGTGCCTCCAGAGACTCAATCCCTGCGCTTGATCGCGCGGGATATCGCAGTTGGTGACCAGGGGAGGCAATCCGGGAATGCGCACCTGCCCACCGTGAGTGTGCCCGGCGAAGATGGCGTCTGCCCCGTTAGTGACGAATGCATCCAGAACCCGACGGTATGGGGCGTGAGTGACGCCGATGGTCACGGTCTCTGGACCCGTGCGGTCATCCGCCCAGCCCACGTTCTCGCGCATCTCGTCAATGGCACCGGGGAGGCGATCGAGTCGGTCCCATCCACGATGGGCGTCGTTCACGCCGAAGAATTCGATGCGTGAACCTCGAAGTTCGATCGCCCTGGCCGCGTTGTTGAGACTGAGCCACCCAAGCGAGTCCTCGAAGTAGTGCTCAAGCGCGCCAGTGTCGAGTTCCGTGGCCCGCGCGGGGTGCGCGGAGGGCGATGCCAGATATCTCAGCGGGTTCTTGAACTCCGGTCCGAAGTAGTCATTGGACCCGTTCACGAAGACGCCGGGGGTATGCCCAAACGGTGCCAAGGCCGCGCGAACTCCATCCAACCCATTGACGTGACCGAGGTTGTCGCCGGTGTTGACGATCAGATCCGGTTCGAGGAGGGCCAGGGACCGTAGCCAGTCCTGCTTGGCGTGCTGCCACGGCGCCATGTGCAGATCCGACAGATGGAGGACTGTGATGGGCCGGGCCCCTGGGTCGAGAATCGGCATGACCTCGTGGCGCACGGTGAACCGATTGCGCTCAACGAGAGACCCCCAGGCAAACGCCCCGAGTCCGACGGCCGCCGCTGCGCCAATTGCGCGGGCGGCCGTCGTGCCTGGTCTCGGCATCACGGGCAGGTCAGCAGCTTGCCGACATTGAGTGTGATTGGGTCTGTCGGCACGAGATAGGCGCCGGGGGCGGGACTCGACGAGACAACCTTGTTCACGAGGGTCGGATCGGTCGTCACTTCACAGCCCTGGCTGACGTGAGTGAAGCCCTGCCCAGCGAGCGTGCCTTGGGCCGCACCGTATGCCGGGTGGCCAGAGACGACATCCGGCATCGGTACCTTGTTGCCCTTGCTCGTGAATACGTTCACCTGTGAGCCTCGGGCGGTGAGCGATCCAGCGCCTGGGTCGGTCGCGGCGACGGCTCCAGCGGGCTGCTCCGAATCGAGCTGCCCGCCGTCCGCATAGGTTAACCCGAGACTCTCGAGAATCGACTTCGCGAGTTCTGGGGCCTTGCCCGTGAGGTCGGGAACCGTCACGCCCGATCCGGTGAGGAGCCTGCTAGGGGGATCCGGGAACCCTACTCCGCCGTACTTGCCGTCGATCACGCCGGCCATGCTGTTCATGATCACGTGGCGCAGCACACCACCGCTCACTCCCGCGTATGAGTAGTTTCGGATCGAGTAATCGCCAACGATGTTGCCGACCCAGACGACGGATGCCGCACCCGTCGACGCGAAGGCCACCCAAGTGTCTTTGGCGCCGTCAGTGGTTCCCGTCTTTCCGATGTGCGGAATGCCGTTGTCTGGATCGGACGCGCTCGCCGTACCGCCGTTGACGACACCCTGAAGCGCGTAGTCGGCGGCAGCTGCGACCTCGGCGTCGATCGCCTGGTGGCAATTCTTGGTCTGCCCGGGCAGTTCTGCGCCAGACGGATCGACCACTCGGTCGAGGATCACGGGAGCGCAGTACAGGCCGCCCGCCGCCATCGTGGCGTAGGCACCGGCCATGCTCAGTGGCGTCACCTCATTGATGCCGAGGATGGCAGAGGGCGTGGACTTGAGAATGCGGCCGTCGGCGCGTACGACCCCCAGAGCCTCCGCCATGTGCCGCGTCGAGCACTGGTCCACCTGCATTCCCATTGAGATGAACGCGCCGTTGATCGATCCGGCGGTCGCCGCCATCACGGTGTAGTTGCCCGTCTCGCCAGAGTCGTTCTTGAAGGTGTAGGTGCCGCCGTAGGGAGGACGCGGCTCGTCCTGGGAGGGATCATCAGGATCGGTGTAGAAGGTGGTGCAGGTATTCAGGAACTTCGACTGGTTCTCGGTGCGCGGATTTCCGTTGACCAACTCATTGAGCCCCTTGCCGGCCTGGAGCCACGCAAGCAAAGTGAAGAGTTTGTACGTCGAACCGGGTTGGATTCCACTCGACCCCCCGTACTCGTACGACGTGTTGTAGTTGACCGCAGTTGCAGTGGGCCCGGCGCCCTCGAGGGTGTCATTGAAGACCTTGTTCTCGGCCATGACGAGAACCCGACCGGAGCCCGGCTGGACTGTTGCGGCAGCGCCACCGAGTTGTAGTTCAGTCTCGGCGTTGGGGGTATACGCCCAGAGTTGCTCTTGGGCGTTGATCTGAACGTCGAGGTCCAGGGTGGTGTACAGCTTGTAACCGCCCTTCTTCCAGTTCGCTTCGCGCGTGGCCTCATCCGGCCCGAGGGCCTCGAAGTTCTTCACGTTCTTGACGACGTAGTCGCAGAACCAGCGCGCGTGGTCAAATCCCGCGGAGCAACCATTGGCGGGCTGGGAGGGCTTGAGGGTAGTGTCGTCGACCGGCGTCGCGAGCGCGTCGTCGAGTTCCTTCTTGGTGATGTCCTTGAGTTCGTACATGTTGCGCAGGATCTGGTCGCGACGGTCCTGGTTCGCGGTGTAGTTCTTGGGATCAAAGGGTCCACGCTGAAGTGGATACTGCACGATCGCCACGAGGCTGGCCGCCTGGGTCAGGGAGAGGTCCTTCGCGTCCACGCTGTAGTAGCGCTGCGCAGCCGCCTGAATTCCGTAGGTATTGTCCCCAAAGAAGGCGATGTTCAGGTACGCGGTGAGGATCTCCTTCTTCGTGTACTTCTTCTCCAGACCAATGGCGAGCTTCATCTCCTTGAGCTTGCGATCGGGGCTGGCGGCCGTGGCCTTGTCGTACGCCTCGTTGCGCTTCTCCTCAGTCGGCTGCTGCAGGGCCTGCTGCACGAAGATGTTCTTGACCAGCTGCATGGACAGAGTCGATCCACCGCCCGCGTCATTGCCGGAGACCTGCCCGAGTGTTGCGCGAACCACCGAAGTGACGTCAACACCCCCATGTTCGAAGAATCGCCGATCCTCACCGTCGACCGCCGCCTCTAGGGCGAATTTCGAGATATTGTCGTAGGAGACTTCTTGGCGGTTCTGATCGTAGATCGTGGCGATCTTGAAGTAGCCGCCCGTGTTTCCGGCGCCTGTGTACGTCGCATAGATTTCGTTGCGCTCGGGCTGCTGCCCAATCACGAGGTACTCGGGCAGGCTGTCGAAGACGCCGATGGCGCTCGAAGCTGAGATTCCGGTCACGGCCAGAGCCGGGGTGACCATGACGGTCACCAGTAGCCCGGCGAGAGCGCTGAAACCGAGCAGCCCGGCGGCGGCCGTAAACACGCCTCTAGGCTGGGATTTTTGGGCAGACATAGAATGAATG
Organism: Rhodoglobus sp.; assembly: GCA_040002655.1. Taxonomy (GTDB): domain Bacteria; phylum Actinomycetota; class Actinomycetes; order Actinomycetales; family Microbacteriaceae; genus Rhodoglobus. The sequence continues at coordinate 3,644 of JBDUEC010000187.1, forward strand.
CTACGGGATAAGCCCGCTCGCCAAGCTGAACGGAAGCCACCAATGCCCGCGTGGGAGTACCTCACCACCCCCCTCATGATTCACAACACCGCCGCGATCCTCAACAACTGGGGGGATGACGGCTGGGAACTCGTTCAGGTCGTGACCGGTCCAGAGGGCGGCCTCGTTGCCTACCTCAAGCGCCAGAAGAAGGAAGACTGATGTCGACACTGGATGACCGCCTCGCCGAACTCGGGATCGAAATTCCCGAGGTCGCCAAACCCGTCGCCGCCTACATTCCCGCCGTGGTCACGGGCAATCTGGTCTTCACCGCCGGACAGCTGCCGTTCGTGGCCGGAGCCCTGCCGGAGACCGGAAAGGTGGGGGACACGGTGAGCGAGGCATCCGCCGTTGACCTCGCCCGCACGTGCGTGCTCAACGGTCTGGCCGCGGCGAAGAGCGCGATCGGCTCATTGGACCGGATCACCAGGGTCGTGAAGGTCGTGGGTTTCGTGGCATCCGCCCCTTCTTTCACTGGCCAGCCCGCGGTCATCAACGGTGCATCGATTCTGCTGGGCGAGATCTTCGGGCCCGCCGGCGCCCACGCGCGCAGCGCCGTCGGCGTTGCGGTGCTGCCGCTGGATGCGCCGGTCGAAATTGAGTTCGTCTTCGAGTTCGCCTGATTAGGGCGCGGCTTCGCACGAACGGCACCGTTTTTCAGCTCAAACATTGAGGGTTGTTGGCGGCCGAAAAGCGTGGCCACCAACAACCCTCAAAACTCGCGAGAAAACCGGCACCGTCCGAGCTCGCGAGGTTGCCCCAAAGGCTGCTCGAGCTCACCACGGCGCGTCACGTTCGCGAGGTTGCCCGAAGGCTGCTCGAGCTCACCTCGGCGCGCCACGTGGTGGGGTTGCCCCACGGCCGCTCGAGCTGCCGGGCAGAGTCGCGCGCGGGTGGGTTAGGGGCAAGTCAGCTGGCCCACGCTCAGCTTGATCGGGGTGGTCGGCAGGGCGAAGGTGCCCGCTGCCGGGTCCTGGGCGATCAC
>JBDUEC010000188.1:0-4608 GCA_040002655.1 Rhodoglobus sp.
CGACCCCGCCCGAACGGCTGACGAAGAAGCAGAAGCAGGAGCACGCACGCGAACTCGCGCGCCTGGCACGCGAACAGGACCGCACGCGTAAGCGCCGTCGCCGTTGGATGACCCAGGCGGGCATCGGTGTGGGGCTCCTGGCAATCGTCGCCGTGGTCGCGCTGGTCTTCGTGAACTCGACGCCACCCTCGGTGGCCGGGCCGCTCAACATGCTGAGCGACGGCATCCTGATCGAGGGCAATGGAACCGCCGCCGCCGCCGTCTCAACGAAGGCCATCCAGCCCAGCGCGACACCCGTCGCGACGGACACCAGTTCCATGGCCGAGACCGCCAACATCGTGTTGTACGTCGACTACCAATGCCCGTACTGCAAACAGTTCGAGACGACCAACGGCGACCAGATTCAACAGTGGGTGACATCGGGCGTCGCGACGGTCGAGATCCATCCGATTGCGATCCTCGACAACAGTTCGCAAGGCACCAAGTACTCCACGAGAGCAGCCAATGCGGCCGCCTGCGTGGCGAACTTCGACCCGGACAACTACCTGGCGGTCAACAAGTCCCTCTTTGCCAACCAACCCGCGGAGAACACACCGGGCCTCACCGACAAAGAGATCATCAAGCTCGTGCAGGGCGCGGGGTCGACGGGCGACGATGTCTCCGCGTGCATCACCAAGCAGACGTTCGCGAGTTGGGCGGGCGCCTCAACCGCGCGTGCGCTGGCCGGCCCGTTGCCGAACTCTGATGTGAGCACTGTGGCGGGCACACCGACCGTGGTCGTCAACGGCACCCACTACACCGGCGCTCTGGACGACGCGACGGCCTTCTCGGACTTCGTCGGGCAGGCAGTGCTCGGCTCGTCGGCCGGCTAGAACCAGAGCGCGAGCTCGCGAGCGGCAGACTCAACCGAGTCGCTGCCGTGCACCAGGTTCTGCTGCACTTTGAGACCCCAGTCGCGGGCGAGGTCGCCGCGGATCGTGCCCGGCGCTGCCGTTGTCGGGTCGGTCGTGCCGGCCAGCGAACGGAATCCCTCGATGACACGGTTACCCGCGACGCGCACGGCGACGATGGGGCCGCTCTCCATGAACTCGACGAGCGGCTCGTAGAACGGCTTGCCCTGGTGCTCCTCGTAGTGCTTCGCGAGCAGGTCCCGGTCGGCGTTGACGAGCTTGAGGTCCACCAGTTGGTAGCCCTTCGCCTCGATGCGGCGCAGGATCTCGCCGGTGAGGTTGCGCGCGACGCCGTCTGGCTTCACGAGAACGAGAGTTTCTTCGACTGTCATGGGGTGTCCTTCGGTTGGGCGGATGTTTCGGAGAGAGCTGACGCGTTGCGCGAGTCGATCTGGCGGCCCTTGACGAAGCAGTAGACCCAGATCGCCACGAAACCGGCCCCGATGACGTACATGATCGGGAGCAGGATGCCGGTGGCGACGAGCACGGCCTGCAGCACCCAGCCAACCCATACTCCCCACGGGAAGCGGAGTAGGGCGGCGGCGACGAGCAGCACGGCGATCAGGCCGATGCCGCCCGCGAACGCGACCTCGGGCACCGTCACCTTGAGGCCGAACGCCGCGATCATCACGAAGAAGACCAGGATCGCCTCGAGCCCAAGCACGATCGACAGCAGCGACTCGCTGACCGACCTCGTGCGCCGGGGCTTGCGTGCTACGGCTTCGGTCACTTTTTCCAACCCAGTTCGGCCGCGAGTGCGATCGCTTCGCCCACGAGGGTGATCGATCCCGTCACGAGAACGCCGCGCCGTGGGGCCTCCTCGGCCCACTCGCGTGCCTGGCCGATTGCCTCCTCGAACGAGTCGAACTGGAAGATCAGGTCCTGATTGGTCCAGTCGACCATGAGCCTGGCGAGCTTCTCGACGGGCACCGCGCGCTCGGAGTGGGACTGGGTCACGTGCATCCGCTCAGCGATCGGGGCAAGCGCGTCGACGATGCCGTGGGCATCCTTGTCTTCGAGTACGCCGATGACGATGCACAGCTCGTCGAAGGTGAAGTATGTGCCGATGGCGGCGGCCAGTGCCTGCGCGCCGTGCGGATTGTGGGCGGCATCCACCAGCACCGTCGGCTCTATGCCGATGATCTGCAGTCGACCGGGCGAGGTCGCCGTCGCGAACCCCTCGGCCAGCAGGTCACGATCGAGTGCCTGGGTGCCGCCACCGATGAACGACTCGACAGCCGCGACAGCGAGGGCGGCGTTGTGGGCCTGATGGTCCCCGAACAGCGGCAGGAACAGGTCGTCGTAGCGGCCGGCCAGCCCCTGGATCGAGACCACCTGGCCGCCAACCGCAACGACGGTCGAGATGAGTGAGAACGCGGTGCCCTCGACAGCGAGGGTCGACTCGGTGAGGGTGGCCGCGTTCTCGAGCTGCGCCAGCGCCTCCGGCACCTGCAGGGCCGATACAACGCTCGCGACCGGCTTGATGATGCCCGACTTGGTGGCCGCGATCTCTGCGACGGTGGACCCGAGGCGCTGGGTGTGGTCCAGCGCGATCGGCGTGAAGACGGCAACCTGCCCATCGGCGACGTTGGTGGAGTCCCACTCGCCGCCCATTCCGACCTCGATCACGGCGACATCCACGGGCGCATCGGCGAACGACGCGTAGGCGAGCGCGGTGAGCGCCTCGAAGAAGGTGAGCTCGGGTTCGTCGTTCGCGGCGAGCTCGGCGTCGACCATGGTGACATATGGCTGGATGTCGTCCCAGTTGGCGGCGAGCGCCCGGTTCGAGATCGGGCGGCCATCAATCACGATGCGCTCGTTCACGCGCACAAGGTGCGGGCTGGTGAGCAGCCCGGTGCGCAGCCCGTAGGCGCGCAGGATGCTCTCGGTGATCCGGCTCGTCGACGTCTTTCCGTTGGTGCCGGTGATGTGCACGATCGGGTAGGTGCGCTGCGGATCCCCCAGCAGCTCCACAACGCGCCGGGTCGGCTCGAGGCGCGGCTGTGGGGCGCTTTCGCCGATGCGCTCGAGCAGTTCCTCGTAGACGCGGTCGGCATCCGCCTGGAACTCCGAATCCTCCAGGTCGTAGTCGGAGTCGTCGTCGAGGTTCGTACCCTCATCGGCGGCGTCGATCCCACCCGCGAACGGGCTCAGGTCGGCCAACGGATTGCGGTCATCGTCGCCGAGGTCACTCTCGTCGGCGAACTCGTCGTCCCTATCCCGATCAGACATCCACTGCTCCCGATTCCACTGTGCCGGACGCTGTTAGATAGGCCCGTCGCACGTCAATGACAAGTACACCAGCATTTGCGTAATCGCTGGCAGCCAGGGTTGCTCGATACCCGCCGACCGCCACCTTCAGGGCGGCATCGGTCGCCGGATCGTCGGAGAGTTCGAAGCTGGCCGCGGTCGCCAGCGTCTCGGCCGCGATTGTCTCCCCGAAGGCGTTGAGCGCGTCGATGTCGGTGGGAGACGAGCCGCCAACCCGCAGGGCGATGCGGTCGCTGACGTCGAAACCGGCCGACTTGCGAGCATCCTGAATCGCGCGGATGACGTCGCGGGCAAGTCCCTCCGCCTCAAGCTGAGGCGTCGTCTCTGTGTCGAGGATCACAAAGCCGCCACCGCCCAGGAACGCGATCGCGCTGGTCGGGTCCGCGGACTCGAGGGTCAGCTCGTACTCCCCCTCGAGCAACTCGGTGCCTCCGGCCGTGACGCTCGTGCCGGTCTGGCTCCAGTCGCCGGCCTTGGCGGCCTGGATGATGCGCTGCACGTCCTTGCCGACGCGCGGCCCGAGCGCGCGGGCATTCACCCCCAGCCGCTGGCTGATGCCGTACTCGGCGAGGGTGTGATCGGCCAGTGCGTTGGTGACGACATCCTTCACGTTGAGCTCGTCGCGCAGTATGTCGGCGAAGCCAGCAATCGCATCCCCGTCGTCGCTCACCACGGTGAGCCGCGCGAGTGGCAGGCGAACCCTCAGCCCCTGGGCCTTCCGCAGCGCGAGCACCGAGGAGGCGACCTCTCGCACCCGGTCCATGGCTGCCACGAGGGCGTCGTCCGCCGGGAACAGCGCCGCATCCGGCCAGTCCTCGAGGTGAACACTGCGGCCACCGGTGAGCCCGCGCCAGATCTCCTCGCTGACGAGCGGGAGTAGCGGGGCGGCCGCCCGGGTGACCGTCTCGAGCACCGTGTAGAGCGTGTCGAAGGCATCCGTGTCGGAGCCCGACCAGAACCGGTCGCGACTGCGGCGCACGTACCAATTGGTGAGCACGTCGGCGAAGTCACGCAGTGCGAGGGCCGCCAGCGGGCTGTCGAGGCGCTCCAGATGCCCGGTCATCTCGGCGAGCAACTGGTGGGTCTTGGCAAGCAGGTAGCGGTCGAGCAGGTTTGTCGAGTCGGTGCGCCAGTTGGCGGTGTAGTTATCTGCGCTGTTCGCGTAGAGGGTGAAGAAGTAGTAGGTGCTCCAGAGCGGGAGCAGCACCTGGCGCACCCCCTCGCGGATGCCCTCCTCGGTTACGACGAGGTTGCCGCCGCGGATGACGGACGACGACATCAGGAACCAGCGCATCGCATCCGCGCCGTCGCGATCGAACACCTCGGAGACGTCGGGATAGTTGCGCAGGCTCTTGGACATCTTCTGGCCGTCGCTGCCGAGCACGAT
>JBDUEC010000189.1:0-4604 GCA_040002655.1 Rhodoglobus sp.
GCGAGCAGCTTCTGGCCGTCGTAGATCGTGACCTCGCCCGTTGGTGCGACGCCGCCGTCGGCGCGCAGCACGATCCGGTAGCTCACCAGGTTGCCGCCGTACTGCACCAGGCGAGTGGGTGCGCCGAACAGCGTGGTGGCCAGCTTCTTGACCACCGTCGCCGCAGAGGTCGCCGTGCCATCCGAGAACCCGTCAGCGGATGCCGTGACCGTCACGGTGATCGCCGCGCCCGCGTCAGCGGTGGTGAGCAGGTAGCTCGCTGCCGTTGCCCCGTCCACCGCGACCCCGTTGCGGCTCCACTGGTAGGTGAGCGTCGGGTTCGGCACGCTCCACGTTCCCCCGGTCGCGGTCAGCGTCTTGCCGACCCTGGGCTGCCCGGAGATCGTGGGTGCCGTGACCGACTCGATGGGGAGCACCGGGATCGTGACGGTGAGAGCGACCGTGGTGGTGGTTCCCGTCTCGGGCACCGTGATGGTCAGCACCAGCGGTCCGGCCGGGGCGTCGGACGGGATCGTGATGGGCACGGACGCCCGGCCCACCTCATCCGTCGTGTCCACGATCGCCGGGTCGATGGCGGCAGAGCCGAGTTCGACGCCGTTCGCGCTCACCACCGCGGTGCCCGCGTTCGGCTCACCGTTGCTGAACAGAAGGGACGACAGGCTGATCGTGACCGCGTCGCCGGGGCTGTAGCCGTCGGCATCCGGTGCGGAGAGCACGACGCCCACGGCCCGCTGGCCGAGGTCGGGCGTTGCGACCGGGTTGGCCGTGAAGTAGTCGACCATGCTCTGCAGGTCGATCTTGCCTGTGTCTGCCTTGTTCGTGCCCTGGGTGAACGCGGTGAAGTTGTCACCACCGGCGGCGAGGAACGAGTTGACCGTGACCGTGTAGCTGGCGACCGGGTCGATCGGCACGCCGCCGAGGTACATCGCCGTGATGTGGCTACCGGCGGCGGCGGTCGGGTCGTAGGTGTACGTGAACGCCTTCGATACTCCGATGTGCAGCATCGGGCGGCTGGCCGCAGCCGGCTGCCACTGCTGTTCAAGCACCTGCCGGATCGTGTCGCCGGTTACGTTGAGCGTGACCAGTGTGTTGGCGAACGGCTGCACGCCGGCGGCTTCCGCGTAGGTGAGGTTGCCGTCCGGATCGCTGCCCGAGCTCGACGGGAACTTCAGGTCGGCGCGCAGGCCGCCCGGGTTCATGAAGGCGATCTGGGAGCCGGAATCCTGGGTCGCCCAGAGCTGCACGTCTGCTACGAAGTTGCCGAGGGTGGATTCTCCTCCGCGGTTCTCGCTGCCCGCCGCCGCCTGCTTGGCACGGTTGAAGCTCGCCGTGATGTCCCCGACCTTGACCGCACCGAGGGTGTTCGCCTGGGCGACGGCGTCTGCAACGGTCTGTGCGACTGCGGCGTTCGGTGGGAAGGCGCCAGCCAGCGGCAGCACCTCCGACGTGATCGACAGCAGTGCGTGGCTGGTCGGGTCGATCGTGAGGTGCATGTGGCCGTACTTCTCGCCGTACTGGCCGGAGGAGATCACCGGGCGCACGCTCTCGGTTCCGGTGATCGGAATCGAGTGGTTGTAGGCGAGGTGGGTGTGTCCAGAGACGATCGCATCGATGTTGGCGTCCGCTCCGGTGACGATGCGGCCGAACGGCGAATCGTCGGTGGCGCTCGCGATGTCCGGGGTGGCAGCACCCTCGTGCACCAGGAGCACGACGACATCCGCTTCGCCGTTCGCCGGGTCACCATCGCTCAGCTGGTCTGCCACGCGGTTGATCTCCGGAACGATCGGCTTCACCTCGAGCGTCGCGATGCCCGCCGGGCTCACGAGGCTCGGCAGCTCCTCGGTGACGGCGCCGACGAACCCAACGGTCACGCCGCCGAAGTCCTTCACGAAGTACTGGTCGAACGCGGGTTGGTTCGTGGCGCGGTCGTAGATGTTGGCCGCCAGGTAGTCCCAGTTGGCGTGCGGGATGACCCGGCCGTCGACATCCGCCCGGCCCTGGTCGAACTCGTGGTTACCGAACGAGCTCACCTCGAGGCCCATCTGGTTGAGCGCGGTGATGGTTGGTTCGTCCTGCTGGATGAAGGAGGTGAACGTAGAGGCCCCAATGAAGTCGCCCGCCCCGGCGAAGATCGTGTTCGGGTTGGCCGCACGGTAGGAGTCCACCATGCCGCCGAGCACGGCCGCCCCCGCTGCGGCGCCATCGGCCGCCAGCCGACCGTGGAAGTCGTTGACACTCACGATGTCCACCGCGACCGGTGGTGGCGCCTCGCCATCGGCGTACGCGGCCGGTGCGATCAGCCCGGACAGTGCCAAGGCGAGAAGAGCGGATGCTGCGATCACTGGCGTGCGGCGGTGCATGACTCGTGGTCTCCTTCGTGGGCAGAACGCGGGGTCGGGTACCCCCTTTCGGGGGCCACTCCCACCCTACGGCGGCGGCCGGTCGGGCGCTAGCGCTACCGTTGGCTCACACCCCTTCGCGCGATTGGAACAGGCATGCTCACCGTTCTGGTCGGCCTGTCGAGCGCTCTCGTCTTCGGTGCTGCCGACTTCCTCGGGGGCATGGCATCCAAGCGCATCAACCCGGTGCTTGTGACGGCGCTGGCATCCGCCATCGGCCTGGTGGTGCTCGCCGTGCTGCTCCCGTTCGTGGGCGGTGAGTGGTCATGGCGGGCGGTGGGTCTCGGCGCGCTGTCCGGCGTGTTCGGGGCGATCGCGATCGGACTGCTGTATGCCTGCCTTGCCGTTGGGCCGATGAGCATCCTCTCTCCACTCACTGCGGTCGTGTCGGCGATCGTGCCACTCACGGTCGGGTTGATCGGCGGCGAGCGCCTTCAACTGCTCGGCTACGTCGCGCTCGGCATCGCCCTGGTCGCCGTCGTGCTCGTGGGCTTCGTGCCCGAAAAGAATGCGGTGCGCCCCTCCCTGAAAGCCGTGCTCATGGCGATCGGCTCCGGAATCGCGATCGGCGGGTTCCTGATCGTGATCGACCAGACACCGGATGCCTCGGGCCTCGTGCCGCTCGTGGTCAACCGTGCTGTCAACAGCACGATCATGTTCGCTGTTGTGGGCATCCTGGCTCTCGTTGCCTGGCGCCGCGCCAAGCGGACGGGCGTGCCCACCCCCGCGACCAGCTGGCGGGCGGGCATCTTCTTCGTGCTCGGCTGCGGCGTGATCGACGCGATCGCCAACACCGGGCTGCTGCTCGGCGTGCGGCTCGGCGAACTCTCGGTGATCGCGGTGCTGACCGCGCTCTATCCGGCCGGCACCATCATCCTGGCCGCGATCGTGCTCAAGGAACGCATCGCGCGGCTGCAGTACGTGGGGCTGGTGCTCGCGGTGGCCGCGGGCGCGATGCTCGCGCTGGCCTGATCCGAGTTGGGGCTCAGTCGTCGGTTCAGTCGTCGGGGATCAGTCGCTTGCTGAGGCTCGCCACAGCGTCCTGCTCGTAGCCGATGGCCCGGTAGAACGCCAGTACCTCCTCGTTGCCGGTGCGCACCTGCAGGTTGAACTTGGGGCATCCGCGCTCGGTGAGAAGCTGCTCTGCGCGCTCCATGAGGGCGCGCCCGAACCCATGCCCGCGCAGCGCGGGGTCGATCGCAAGGTAGTAGACCCACCCGCGGTGGCCGTCGAAGCCGACCATGGCCGTGCCGGCCAGCGTGCCGTCGTGCTCGAGCACGAGGAACAGTTCGGGCTGGGTGGTGAGCTTGCGGGCGATGTCCTTGCGCGGGTCGTTCCACGGGCGGGTCAGCCCACACTCGGTCCACAGCCGGATCACGGCGTCGGTCTCGGTCACATCGAAGGGGCGGATCAGCATGGTCCCCATGCTCCCACCCGCGTGTGCGTCGGTGCTTCGGCGTATAACGGGAGGATGACCGACATCCTGAAGAACTGGATCGCTGCCTACAAAGCCGCCTGGACCTCGAACGACCCGGCGGACATCCGGGCGCTGTTCACCGACGACGCCATCTACAAGCACAACCCGTTCGACGCCGAGCCGTGGCGTGGCATCGACGAGATCCTGGACGGCTGGCTGAAGAGCCCGGACGACCCGAGCGAGTGGACGTTCGAGGGCGTGCCCCTGTTCTACGCGGACGGCGTGGGCGCCATCGAGGGTGAGACCCGGTACAGCGACGGCAGCGTCTACGCGAACCTGTGGATACTGCGGTTCGGCGACGACGGCAGGGTCAACGACTTCACCGAGTGGTGGATGCAGCCGAAGAAGGACTGAACGAGTGAAGGCGCCCACCCGTTGGGGTGAGCGCCTTCGTGTGATCTCGAGACCGGCTTCGCCGCCTCGATCACCGAGGACTACAGGGCCGCGAGCTCCTCGAGCAGGCGGTCACCGGGAGCTGCGTTGTCGATGGTCGCGTCGATCTCGGCGCGGCCCAGCAGCTCGTCCATCTTGCGACGACGGTTCTTCGGGATGAGTGTCACGACGGTGCCGACCTTGCCGGCGCGTCCGGTACGCCCGCTGCGGTGGAGATACGTCTTGTACTCCTCCGGTGCGTCGGCCTGGATCACGAGGCTGATGTCATCGACGTGGATGCCGCGGGCCGCGACATCCGTCGCCACCAGCACGTTGACCCGGCCGCTGGTGAGCAG
>JBDUEC010000190.1:0-4569 GCA_040002655.1 Rhodoglobus sp.
CGAAGGTCTCGAGACCCCGCTGGTTGAGGCGGAGCGCAGCGACGGTCTCGAAACCACCATTCCGGTCGGCCTTGATTTCGAGACCGGACTTCGTCCGCCTCAATCAGCGGGTGGTTACGGGTTCAGGTCGCTCGGCGTGGGCAGCGTCATCGGGTACCGCTCGCTCGTGACCGGGTCCCCCGCCACGGGTTGGTACTTCAGCTCGACCGAGTAGGTGCCGCCGACCAGGAAACCGACCTCTTCATCCACGGGCCCGCACGCCACGTGGTCGCCGGCCGCCTTGCCCGGGCCGCTCAGCCGGGTGGCTGCGCCGCTCGACGCCCAGAACGTGAAGATGCAGCGGCCGTCGTTCTCCGCGATGCCGGTGACCGTTCCGGATGCCGTGATGCGCGTCGAGTCCGCCGGGTTCAGGCCCGCGACGGTGACGGTCGCGGCGACCGGTCCGGACGGGGCCGCGGTGCACCCCGCGAGCGCAGCCGCCACCAGCACGGCGAGCAGCGGCATCCTGAGCATGGATCCAGCGTAGCGACTGTTGCGTGACTGAGTAGACTAATCACACTTAGTCCACCTGGAGGCACCATGAGATCCGTCAACATGCACGACGCGAAGACCCACTTCTCGCGCCTGGTCGACGAGGTTGCCGCCGGGGAGTCGATCACCATCGCGAAGGCCGGCAGGCCGGTGGCGCGATTGGTGCCGCTCGAGCCAGTGACCGAGACATCCGCTCGCCGTACCGGCTTTCTTGTTGGCCGGTTGACAGTGCCCGACGACTTCGACCGGATGGGCTCCGACGAAATTACTGCAGCGTTTTCCGGCGAATGATCTACCTGCTCGACACCCACCTGTTGCTGTGGGCAGCCGGTGACCCCGAACGTCTCAGCCCGGCGGCGAGGTCGCTCATTGAAGACGAAGCCAGTGGGCTCATGTTCAGCAGTGCTGCGCCGTGGGAGGTCGCGATCAAGTCCACCCTTGGCCGAGCTGACTTCGCGGTGGATGCCCGCCTGTTCCGCCGCGGGCTGCTCGAAAACGGCTACACCGAACTGCCCATCGACAGCCGGCACGCTGTCGCTACTGCGGAGCTCCCCGAGATCCACAAAGATCCATTCGACCGCATCCTTGTGGCACAGGCGCGCATCGAGGGTCTCGTGCTGCTGACAACGGATCCGATCGTCGCCGAGTACGGGTCGCCGGTCGAGTTGGTGTGAACTTCGCCGGTCGTCTCCACAGCATGAGAGAGTCGAGGCATGCTCGCACGTAGGCCCAGACTGTCGTTCATCCTCATCGGGGCCGGCTCTGCCGTCGTTGGTCTCCTCCCCTGGCTGATCACCGGGCTCCGTTTGCCGCTGCAGAATCTGTGGGGCGCCGACACGCTGCCGGCGCGGATGCCGCTGGTGCTGCTTCCGTTCAGCCAGTACGAGGTGACGGTGATCGTTGCCCTGCTACTCGTGGGGTCTGCGATCGCTGGTGTTGTTGCGCGCGCGACGCGGGCACGGCATCCGCGCTCAGCCCTCCCGCTCGCGATCGGCGTGGTGATCGTGCAGGTGATCGCGGTTGTGCAGACGGCCGTGACCGTGGGGCTCGGCCTGCGGCACGAGACTGCGGCGGCGCTGTACCTCGTGTCCCTAGTCGTGGGCACGGCCGTGACAATGCTCGTGGGCATCGGGGTGTTCGCGCTGATCGCTCGCGCTCCCCGCGCGGGGGCGATGGTCGGTCTGAGCATCGCCGGCATCGCGCTCGGCACGTGGCTCAGTGCGCTGCTGCATCCGATCGGAGTGGTCATCGTTCCGCAGCCCCTGCAGGAACTGTTGGTGCAGCTGTATTGGGCTCCCGCGATCTTTGTTGGGGCCGCCATCGCCTGGGCCGGCGTCGGGTCGATCGGGCGTGCGATCGCCGCGGTCGTCGGCATCGTGCTGCTGTGGATGTCATCCGCGCTGGTCACGGCCATCGTCATGGCCGTGGGCAGCCGCATCCTCGCTGCCCACCCGCTCGACATGCTGGAGTACGGCGGGCAGGTGTTCCGGTCGGCACTGGTGGCGGAGGGCGCTGCGCCGTGGGTCGCCGCGGTGGGCGTTGTTGCGGCCGCGGTTGGGCTCGTGGTGCGGTGGGTCATCGTGCGGCGGGCTGGACGGGGCGCGACCGCCCAGTAGCCAACCGCTACACGCTCTGCGCGACTGACCGCCTGCGATCCAGTTCTGCCGCGATCTCCCGCGTGAGTTTCTCCGAAGGCGCAGTCGCTGGCGCATCAGGCACTTGCGTGGTGTGGGCAGCAAACGCGAGGAGGACGGATTCGTTGAAATAGTCCAGTTTCACTTGCACGCGCCACGCGTCCCAAACTGCGCTCCCGCGCCCGACAACGCCGAAGCTGCAGTCGATCGCCTGGAGGAAGGACCACGGAATCGTGAGGATCAGGTCGGGGCGATCAGACCCGATGAACAGTTCGAGACCGGCGTCTGTGGCTCCAACGAAGAAGTACGGTCCGAGGGGCGGAAGTGGCGCACTTCCGAACTCGCGCTCGATTCGGTAGACCGCTCCATAGAACGCATCTCCCCCAACCACGGTGATCAGATATCCGCCGGGGTCTCCCTCGCGAAGTACCGCGAACCCATGGGCTTGCTGAGAGGAGCGAGCATTCAGCCAGATCGCGATCGCCAGCCCTGCAAAGGCTGCGACAGCAGCAATCACGACACGGGACCATAGGGCCTCGCTCTTATCGGCTGTCGTCCCCAACCAGCCGATCATGACCGGCAACGAACACAGCAGCGCAACGAGGGGGTAGACGATAAGTCGCCTGACGCTCTTCGGTGCGGGGGCTGCCACGGGATGAGACTAGCGGGAGAGTCGTGCGGGCGAGTGCGACAGCGACGAGGCCGCCCTCGACGCTGGCAACCTCTGGCCGACGTCCTACGCGCTGGTGAAGGTCGACGCTGACGATGAGGCGATGATCAGGGCGCCGGTTAAGCGGGCGATTGGGTAAGACCTACCGCACCCCGGCGGCAGGCAGCACGACCTTGTCGATGATCGCGACGAGATACTCGCGATCGACCGGCTTGCGCAGCATGAGCGTGCGGTAGGCCGCCATCGCCGGCCCGATCAGGCACAGCATGGTGAGGTCGACATCGGCGGCGATCTCTCCGCGGTCGATGGCGCGCTGGAAGAAGATGCGGTTGACCGCCGCGCGGGGCTGGATAAGCGCCTGGTGGGCGGTCTCGGCCAGCTCGGGATTGCCCGCGAGCATCGACACGATCGCCGCCATGACTTTCATCTTGCGGTCGGCATCCCGGATGCTCGGCGGCTTGACCATCGCGATCAGGTCGCCGCGCAGGGTTCCGGTGTCGGGCAGGTTGTCGTAGTCGATGCCGTTCGACTTCATGCAGGCGACGGCGTCGATCACGAGTTCGTTCTTGGACGGCCAGCGGCGGTAGAGCGTGGCCTTCCCGGCTTTCGCGCGGGCGGCGACCATGTCGATGGTCATGCCGTCGTACCCGGTCTCAGCGAGAACGTCGAGTGCGGCATCCAGAATCTCGGGATCGCGGGTGTGGTCACGCTTGCGGCCCAGCTTGGTGGGTTCGGTGAGGGTGGTCTGCGTCATTGCACCGCCCCTTTCATCTCCCTGTCAACATTACCAGTGGGTTAATTCCTGAACCAAGTAGATCCGGAACTCCAGAGTACCGTATATAGTGGCGTTCATGTCTGAATCACTTATACCCCCAGCCAACAGTCGGCGCTGGATCACCCTCATCGTCGTCGGCCTCGCCCAGCTCATGATCGTGCTCGACGGCACCGTCGTGAACATCGCCCTGCCCTCCGCGCAGGCCGACCTCGGATTCTCCGACGGTGACCGCCAGTGGATCATCACCGCCTACTCCCTCGCCTTCGCCAGCCTGCTGCTGCTCGGCGGCCGCCTCTCCGACCTGATGGGTCGCAAGCGCACCTTCGTCATCGGGCTCGTCGGGTTCGCCGTTGCCTCCGCGCTCGGTGGTGCCGCTGGCTCGTTCGAGCTGCTGGTCGCCGCACGCGCGCTGCAGGGTGCGTTCGGCGCGCTGCTGGCCCCGACCGCGCTGGCCGTGCTCACGACGACCTTCATCATCCCGAAGGAGCGTGCCCGCGCCTTCGGCGTGTTCGGCGCGGTCGCCGGTGCCGGTGGCGCCGTCGGCCTGCTGCTGGGTGGCCTGCTGACCGAGGCACTCGACTGGCGCTGGAACCTCTACATCAACGTGGCCATCGCGGCCATCGCCCTGGTTGGCGCGTTCCTCTTCGTGCCGACGGTCGCGCGCAGCGGACCGCGACCGAAGCTCGACATCCCCGGCACCCTGCTCGTCTCCGGCGCGCTGTTCGGCCTCGTCTACGGATTCTCGAACGCCGAGACCGAAGGCTGGGATTCCCCGCTGACCTGGGGCATGCTCGTGGGTGCAGCCGTGCTGCTGGTTGCGTTCGTGCTCTGGCAGCGCCGTGCGACGCATCCGCTGTTGCCGCTCTCGATCGTGCTTGACCGCAACCGCGGTGCCGCGTACAGTTCGGTGCTCATCGCCGGTGCGGGCATGTTCGGCATCTTCCTGTTCGTGACCTACT
>JBDUEC010000191.1:0-4551 GCA_040002655.1 Rhodoglobus sp.
GACAACATCATGACCTTCCGCACGGTGATCAAGGAGGTGGCGATCGAGCAGGGCGTCTACGCCACGTTCATGCCGAAGCCGATGTCGGGGCATCCCGGCTCGGGTATGCACACCCACATGTCCCTGTTCGAGGGCGACTCGAACGCGTTCTACGACGCGAGCGGGCACTACCAGCTCTCGAAGATCGGTCGCCAGTTCGTGGCCGGACTGCTCACGCACGCCCCGGAGATCACGGCTGTCACCAACCAGTTCGTCAACTCGTACAAGCGCCTGTGGGGCGGGGATGAAGCACCCAGTTTCGTCACCTGGGGCCACAACAACCGCTCCGCCCTCGTGCGCGTGCCGCTGTACAAGCCGGGCAAGGGGCAGAGCGCGCGCGTCGAGTACCGCGCGATTGACTCGGCCGCCAACCCTTACCTCACGTTCTCGCTGCTGCTGGCCGCGGGGCTCAAGGGCATCGAGGAGGGCTACGAGTTGCCCGCAGAGGCCGAGAACAACGTGTGGGAACTCTCTGACACCGAGCGGCGCGCGCTGGGCTACAACCAGCTGCCGGCCAGCCTCGACCACGCGGTCTCCCTCATGGAGGACTCTGAACTGGTCGCGGAGACCCTCGGCGAGCAGGTCTTCAACTACGTGCTGCTGAACAAGCGGCTCGAGTGGAAGGAATACCGCGCCCAGGTGACGCCGTACGAACTGGAGAGCAACCTGGAGATCCTGTAACCGGGACTCAGCACCAACCATGGCTCGCGATCAGACAACGCTGACTGACCTTGCCCGACTCGGTTTCGCCGAGCTCGGGGCGTCGAGCGAACTCATTGCCACTCTCGGGCGCGATGAACTCGTTCCGCTTTTCGCGTCTGCGGCCGACCCGGACCAGGCGCTGCGGCGACTGCTCGCGCTGCTGGCATCCTCGCCCAGCGAGACCACGAAACTCATCACAGAAGCGGATGCCGCCGAACGCCTGATCCGCGTGCTCGGGGCCTCGACGGGCCTCGGTGACTTTCTCGCCCGCCACCCCGAGGAACTCGCTGCCCTCACGACTGCACTGGACCGGCCGCCGAGCGCGCTCGAGTACGGCACCGACCTGCTGGCCGCGATCGACGGCCTCGCGGGCGAACCGGCGTGGGTGGCACTGCGAGTGCGCTATCGCCGCCATCTCGCCCAGCTGACCGCGTGGGACCTCTCACAGCACGATCCGCTCGCTGCGGTCTCGGTGGTGGCTTCTGCGCTGGCCGACCTGGCCGGCGCGGCTCTGGATGCCGCACTCGAGTCCGCGCGCCGTGAGGTGAAGTTCCCCGCCGAGGAGATCGCCGCCACGCGGCTCGCCATCATCGGAATGGGCAAGGCGGGTGCGCGCGAGCTCAACTATGTCTCGGACGTTGACGTGATCTTCGTCGCCGAGGGTGGGGGCGAGCTGTCGAACGATCGTGCCGTGGAGATCGCGACGCGACTGGCGATGCTCACCATGCGGGGCATCTACGAGCTGGCCGCAGAGCCGGAGCTCTGGGAGGTCGACGCCAACCTGCGGCCGGAGGGCAAAGACGGCGCGCTGGTGCGCACCCTCGAGTCGCACCTGGCGTACTACGACCGCTGGGCGAAGAGTTGGGAGTTCCAGGCGCTGCTGAAGGCTCGGCCGCTGGCCGGTGACCTTGAGCTCGGCCAACGCTACGTCGATGCGGTCGCACCCAAGGTGTGGTCGAGCGCGTCGCGGGAGAACTTCGTCGAGTCGGTGCAGCGGATGCGCGAACGGGTCACCGACAACATCCCGACGAGCGAGCTGGAGGTGCAGCTCAAACTCGGGCCCGGCGGCCTGCGCGATGTCGAGTTCACGATCCAGTTGCTGCAGCTGGTGCACGGGCAGACCGACCCGGAGGTGCGCCAGGTGGCGACGCTCCCCGCCCTCGTCGCTCTCGCCGAGCAGGGGTACATCGGGCGAGTCGAGTCTGCCGAATTTTCCCGCGACTACCGGTTCCTTCGCCTGCTCGAGCACCGGTTGCAACTGACCAAGCTCAGCCGCACCCACCTGATGCCGACCGACCCCGAGGCGCTGCGCGTGCTGGCCAGGGGCAGCGGACTCGCCACGAGTGCCGCAGACATCACCGAGCAGTGGCAGCGCACCAAGCAGGCCGTGCGGCGCCTGCATGAGCGCTTGTTCTACCGGCCGCTCCTCTCCGCGGTGGCGGCCCTGCCCGAGGACGGCCTGGCGTTGTCCAGCGACCAGGCCGTGGCGCGACTGGCCGCGATCGGCTTCCGCGACCCGCGCGGCGCACTCAACCACATCGCAGCTCTCACCGGCGGAGTGTCGCGCCGCGCCACCATCCAGCGAAACCTCCTGCCGGTAATGCTCGGGTGGTTCGCCGAGGGGGCCGACCCCGACCATGGGCTGTTGGCGTTCCGGCGATTGAGTGACGACCTGGGCGAGGCGTACTGGTTCCTGCGGATGCTGCGGGACTCATCCGGAGCCGCCCAGCGCCTGACCCACGTGCTCTCCGGATCCAAATTCGTCGGCGACCTGTTCGAGCGGATTCCTGATGCGGCCGCCTGGCTCGAGAACGAGGAGGAGTTGGCGCCGCGCCCGATCGCGCAGCTCCTCGAGGAGACCCAGGCCACCGTCGCCAGGCACCTCGACGACGAGGATGCCGCGGCGCTGGCCCTGCGCACGGCGCGCCGCCGCGAGATCCTGCGGCTTGCCCTCGCCGCGATGCTCGGCGTGATCTCCGTTGAGCAGCTGGGTCGTGCGCTGTCGGACGTGACCTCCGCCATCCTCACCGGAGTGCTCGCACTGGTGCACCGGTTCGGTGACGGGATCGAGTTCGGCATCATCGCGATGGGGCGGTACGGGGGAGCTGAGCTCGGCTTCGGGTCGGATGCTGACGTGATGTTCGTGTACCGGGCGGCGGGGGCATCCGATGAGGAGGCCCAGCAACGGGCCGAGCACATCGTGCGATCGCTGAACCGCCTCACGGAAGACCTGCGGGTTCCGCTCGATCTCGACAACGGGCTGCGGCCAGAGGGCAAGAACGGCGCCATCGCGCGATCGCTCGACTCCTATCGTGCGTACTACGCGCGCTGGTCGCTCACCTGGGAAGCCCAGGCGCTCCTGCGTGCGCGTGGTGTCGTCGGCGACCTGACGCTGTTGGAGGCGTTCGAGGAGCTCGCCGACGAGGTGCGGTATCCGGCGGCAATCGCCGACAAGGATGTTCGGGAGATCAAACGCATCAAGGCGCGCGTGGAGGCGGAACGCCTGCCGCAGGCCGCCGACCCCTCCCGTCATCTCAAGCTCGGCCGCGGCTCGCTGAGCGACGTGGAGTGGTTCGTGCAGGTCTTGCAGCTGCAGCACGCCGTCGAGGCTGATGGGCTGCGTACCACCTCGACTCTCGAAGCGCTTGAGGCCGCGGAGAAGAACAAGCTCGTGACCGCAGCGGATGCCCGCAAGCTGCGCGAGGCCTGGCTTCTCGCCTCCCGGGCGCGCTCGGGCATGACGCTCTGGACCTCGAAGACCTCGGACCTGCTGCCCACCGACCGGCAAGCTCTCGAGGGCGTCGCGCGCCTGCTCGAGTACCCGCCCGGCTCGGCCTCCCGGTTCGAAGAGGACTACCTGCGCGTGACGCGCCTGGCCCGCCAGGTGTTCGAGAAGCAGTTCTATGGCACGGCGACCCGCCCGGCGACGACGGGCTGACCATGTCCGCATTCGGCACGGTGCTCAAGCACACCCTCAATCGCCTGACCAAGCGCATCGCGATGGGGCGGAGCGGGCCGTTCGCGATTGTGCGGCACGTCGGACGCAAGTCCGGCACGAGCTACGAGACGCCGCTCATCGTGCAGCCCACCGAGGGCGGCCTCGTGATCGAGCTCACCTACGGTGCGAATGTGGACTGGTATCGCAACGTGCGCGCGGCCGGGCGGTGCGGCATCCGCTACCACGGTGTCGAGTACGCGATCACCGGATTCGAGGAACTGGATGCCGCCACCGGCATCGCTGCGTTCACCCCTGGCCAGCAGCGCATCCTTCGCCTGCTCAGGCGCAGTCATTTCGTGAAGTTCGTGGGCGCGCCGGTCTGAGTCGCGTCGGCGATGCGACGCACGTCGTAGACCGCACCCGCGCAGTGACGAGCCGCCACAAGCTGTGCCCGCAACGACAAAGGCCGCGCCCCCGAAGGGACGCGGCCAGGTGTCTCGAGCGAGTTAGACGCTGTAGTACAGCTCGTACTCGAACGGGGTCGGACGCTGCGCGGCCGGAAGGATCTCCTTCTCGCGCTTGTATGCGATCCAGGTCTCGATGAGGTCGGGCGTGAACACGTTTCCTGCGGTGAGGAAGTCGTTGTCCAGCTCGAGGGCGTCGAGCGCCTCGGCGAGGGATCCGGGAACCTGCGGGATGTTCTTGGCTTCCTCGGGGGGAAGCTCGTACAGGTCCTTGTCCACGGGCTCGTGTGGCTCGATCTTGTTCTTGATCCCGTCGAGACCGGCCATGAGCTGGGCGGCGAACGCGAGGTACGGGTTGCCGGAGGCGTCGGGCGCGCGGAACTCGATGCGCTTGGCCTTCGGGTTGGT
>JBDUEC010000192.1:0-4530 GCA_040002655.1 Rhodoglobus sp.
TGCGCGACGGGTCGACATCGACGCAGATCGCGACACCACCATTCATGGTTACCGCCAGCGGCTGCGCGCCGCCCATGCCGCCGAGGCCGCCGGTGAGGGTGATCGTGCCGGCCAGCGTGTTGTTGAACGACTTGGCGGCGACGGCGGAGAAGGTCTCGAAGGTGCCCTGCAGAATCCCCTGCGTGCCAATGTAGATCCACGAGCCGGCGGTCATCTGGCCGTACATCGTGAGTCCGAGTTGCTCGAGGCGGCGAAACTCGGTCCAGTTCGCCCAATCGCCGACCAGGTTCGAGTTGGCCAGCAGCACGCGCGGCGCCCACTCGTGGGTCTGCATCACACCCACCGGCCGACCCGACTGCACCAGCATCGTCTCGTCGCCCTTGAGGGTTTCCAGCGTGCGCACCAGCGCGTCAAAACTGGCCCAATCGCGCGCGGCCTTGCCGGTTCCGCCGTAGACGACCAGCTCATCCGGGTGCTCGGCGACCTCGGGGTCGAGGTTGTTCTGCAGCATCCGCAGCGCGGCCTCCTGCGGCCAGCCGAGCGTGTGCAGCTGGGTGCCCCGGTGGGCTGAGACGGGTCGCGCGCCGATCATGAGGTCACCTTCCGGTTGAAGTCTGCACTGGCAGCGGATGCCGCCGCGACAAGTTCCCCGCCCACGACGAGGTCGACGGCCGCCGCGATGTCCGGCGCGAGGTAGCGGTCCGGCCCTGGCCCTGGCACCGTGCCGCGCAGCGTCGCGATCACGGCAGCGGACACCGGTGCCGGGCCTTCGCCGCGCATCTCGATACCGCGCGCCGCCGTCATCAGCTCGATCGCGAGCACCCGGCCGAGGCCGTCGATGCTCCGGCGCAGCTTGCGCGCGGCGCTCCAGCCCATCGACACGTGGTCCTCCTGCATGGCGCTGGTCGGGATCGAGTCGACGGATGCGGGCACCGCCAGCCGCTTGAGCTCACTCACGATCCCGGCGGCCGTGTACTGCGCGATCATGTGTCCGCTGTCCACGCCAGGGTCGTGGGCGAGGAACGGGTTGAGGCCGCCATTGCGCGTCTTGTCGAGGAAGCGGTCGGTGCGTCGCTCGCTCATGCTGGCGACATCCGCTGCCGCGATCGCGAGAAAGTCGAGCACGTAACCCACCGGTGCCCCGTGGAAGTTGCCGTTGGACTCGAGCCGGCCATCGAGCGTGACCACGGGGTTGTCGATGGCGCTCTGCAGCTCGCGCTCGGCAACGACCGCGGCATGCGCGACCGTGTCGCGCGCGGCGCCGTGCACCTGGGGGGCGCAGCGCAGCGAGTACGCGTCCTGCACGCGGGTGAAGCCGGTGGAGGCGTGCGCGGCGATCGCACCGGACCCCGCCAGCACCGCGCGCATGTTGGCGGCTGACTCGGCCTGGCCAGGATGCGGCCGCAGCGCCTGCAGGTCGGCCGCGAAAACCCGGTCAGTGCCCGCAAGCCCCTCCACGCTCATCGCCGCGGCCAGGTCTGCGGTCGCGAGGAGCGCCCGCAGGTCGTGGATAGCCAGCGACAGCATGCCCAGCATCCCGTCCGTACCGTTGATGAGGGCCAGGCCCTCCTTCTCCTGGAGCACGACCGGATGCCCCACCACGTCGGCAGCGTCGCGCAACTCACCGTCGACCCGCACCTGCCCCTCGCCCATGATTGCGAGCGCGCAGTGCGCGAGCGGAGCCAGGTCACCGGAGCAGCCGAGGCTGCCGTACTCGCCGATCACCGGGGTGATGCCGGCGTTGAGCAGGTCCACGTAGGCCTGCGCGATCAGCGGTCGCACGCCGGTGCGGCCGGTCGCCAACGTCGAGAGCCGCAAGGCGATCGTCGCCCGCACCACCTCACGCTCGACCTCCGCGCCGGAGCTTGCCGCGTGGCTGCGCACCAGGGAACGCTGCAGCTGCTGGCGCTGTTCCAGCGGGATGTGCTTGGTCGCCAGCGCGCCGAATCCCGTCGAGACGCCGTAGTGGGGTGCCGTGTCGCTCGCCAACTCGTCGATCACGGCGCGCGACCACTCCATCGCGGCTATCGACTCCTGCGACAGCTCGACCCTGGCGCCGACGCGCGCGACGGACACCACCTGCTCGACCGTCAGGGGGCCGACCCCGATCGTCACGACGGCTGTGTCCACGAGTGCGCTCATGCTGCTCATTGAACGCCGGGCAGCCTCGTCGCGCGACGCCTTCACCGCATAAACTGTCTGAAATACCAGACGGGAGAGCGGATGCCGCAGATCCCCGCCGCGCGGAATACCCTCGCCGTGCTCCGCTACCTGGCCACCCGCAGCGGACCGGTGCGGGCATCCACCCTCGCTCGCGACCTGGGACTCCCCCGCTCGTCCGTCTACCAACTCGTGCGCGTGATGATGGACGAGGGTTTCGTGGTGCATTACCCGGAGGACCGGGCCTACGGCCTGAGCGCGCTCGTGGTGGAGATCGGATCGGCGTCACTGCAGACCGAGCGCCTCGGGCGGCTCGCCACCCCGCTCATGGAGCGGCTCGTCGCCGAGTCGCCGTTGCCCGTGGTGGCCCACCTCGCCGTACTCAGCGGCGCCGAAGTCACCTACGTGGGCAAGGTGCAGGGGGCCCGTGCGCCGACCACGGTCTCGAAGGTCGGCGTGCGCCTGCCCGCGCACCTCACAGCCACCGGGCGGGCGATGCTCGCGCAACTGCCCGCCGCGCAGGTGCGTGCTCTCTACCCGAGTCGGGATGCCCTCATCCGTCGCCAGGGACCGGGGCCGTCAACACTCGCCGAGCTCGACCGACTGCTGGCCGACACCCGGGCGCGGGGATGGGCCGTTGAGGTCGGCGACGTCACCGCCGAGTACGGCTCGGTCGGGGCGGCATCCATCGACCTCAAGGGCTACCCGGTTGCCGGCGTCGGCGTCACCTTCCGCGCACCCGGCGTTGACGAGGGTTCATACGAGCTGCTCGGGGCGTCCGTGCGCGCTACCGCAGACGCACTCGGCTCGCGGTTCACCGGGCGGTCTTAGCGGCCGCGACCCACGCGGTTGCACCAATGGCAGGAGAGGACTCGAACGTGCGGCCGTGCCCGCAGCCCAATGCGCCTCAGGGCGCGGAGTTCCATGCCGCGACGAACGCGCTGGCGTCCACATCCCCGTAGGACTCGTCGCTCGGCACGTTGATGACATCTCCCGCAACGAAGGAGAAGTTGACGCCGCCGTCGACGTTCGTGAGGCGCACCGGCTCCCCCGTCGGTACCAGACGTTTCAGGGTGCCCGCGAGTTCGGCCATCCTGGCTGCGTCGTATGCGCCGGCCACGACGTCGATGCGGTCGGCGTCGACCTCGATGCTGTCAAGGTAGCCACCCGAAACCAGCGCCGTCACGACCGGGATGTAGGTAGCGCGTCGGTCGGCCTTGCCGTACACCCGGAAGCCCGGGGTCACGGTATCCGCCGACCGGTAGTAGACGGTGAGGGTGGACGCAGGGTCGAGCTCAGCGAGCACCGCCTCGGTCGTGACCATCGCAGCGGTGGTGTCCACGGTGATTCCGAGTGTGTCGTGCTTAGCGGTGAGCGCCGTCGTGCCCTGCACATCGATCAGCCGGGCAATGACGCTGTCGACAAGGGTGAAGTCGCCCTCGCCCTCCCGGGTCACGATGCCTCCTGTGATGGTGAAGGCGATACCAGCGGATGTCGCCAACGACTCGCCAAGTGCGGTCGCCGCGGCGACATCGTGGTCGGCGGCCAAGCGCAGCACGACGGACCCCGGTGCGAGAGTTGCCCCAAGCACCGGGTAGACCGCGGAGACCGCTTCGTACGCCGCGATTTCGGGTTCGGGCAATTGCCGACCATCGGTGGAGGTGACAGCGAAGGTACTGTCGACGTCGCGCACCCGCACAGCGGATGCGAAACCCAGCTTCACGAGTTGCTTCAGCGTGGCCACGAACTGGGCGGGATCCTCGATGACGAGGTCGTTGGCGGGCTCACTGCGGTCCGCGGATCCGAGACGCCCGCCGACGATCCCGTCGATGGCGCGCGCCTGCCCGAGCAAGTCGACGATCGCCCGGTTCTCCTCGTCGACCGCAGAGACGTGAACGGTGAAACCGTCGACCTCGGCCACCATCCACCACGAGACATTGCCTGCGCGATCGCGCAGGTACCCGGCCATGCGATCCATCACGGCGCTGAGGGTGCTCTCGTCTGCACCGTCATCCAGCACCACGGTCCCGCTCGCAGAACCCTGGAACGGCAGGTCGTTCGACGCGGCGATCTGCACATCCGCGACGCCCGGCTGGTCCGCCATGTACTCGCGAAACCTGTCGGCAGAGGCGGAGCCGGCGTTGATCGGGCCGCATCCGGTAATCAGGATTCCCAGCGCCACGGCGAGGGCGAGGGCGGACAGGGCACGACGTCTCATTGCCATCCACCCTACGGGGCGATGCACGGCCGCGCGTTGCGCGTTAAAGAAAACAGGGCCGGACCCGAAGGTCCGACCCTGTTCGGTGATTCCGAAGAACTACTTCAGGATCTTGGTAACCGTTCCTGCACCGACCGTACGGCCACCCTCAC
>JBDUEC010000193.1:0-4508 GCA_040002655.1 Rhodoglobus sp.
GGTGCGACGGACATCCTGCGCGACGCGATTCTTGCGCTCGACCCCGTCGTCGCCTCCAAAGCCGTCTTCGCCAACACTGCGGTCGACCGCATCGTTCCGGGGGCGGCGACGACTCCGGGACTGGATGTGACGGTTGAGGCTTTCTTCGAGTGGGCGATCGAGAGCGGGCCGTTCCGGGGCAGCCCGCCGGACATCCCCGAGGCCCACTTCGTGGACGACCTCGCGCCGTACATCGAGCGCAAGCTGTTCACCGTGAACACCGGCCACGCGACCGCCGCGTACCACGGTCTCGTCGCGGGTCACTCGTCGATCGCCGACGCGATGGCCGACCCTGCGGTGGTGGCCGAGGTACGCGCAGTGCTCGACGAGACGAAGACTCTTCTGGTGGCCAAACACGAGTTCGATGCCGACGTGCAGCAGGCCTACCTCGAGAAGAACCTCGTGCGCTTCGCGAACCCCTACCTCGAAGACACTGTCGACCGGGTGGGGCGTCAGCCGCTGCGCAAGCTCAGCCGCAACGAGCGGTTCATCGGGCCGGCCTCGCAACTGGCCGAACGGGGACTTCCAGCGGATGCCCTGCTCCGCACCGTGGGCGCCGCACTCGCGTTCGACGTGCCGGAGGATCCGCAGAGCGTCGAGATGCTCGAACTGCTGCGCACCACCGCCGCCGACGAGTTCGTCTCGCGGGTCACCGGGCTCGAGAACGACCACCCGCTGTTCCGGCCGCTCGTCGCGGTGGTAGCTGCCCACCAAAAGTAGCGCGCCCGTAGGCTGGACGCATGAGCCCAGCCGTCGCGGTTGCCCAGTTCGCTCCGGGTGAGGATGCCGCAGCCAACCTCGAGCAGATCCGCGCGCTGGCCGTGACCGCGTCGCAGCGCGGCGCCAGCCTCGTGGTGTTCCCCGAGTACTCCGCGTGGTTCTCGGCCGACCTCGGCCAGTCGTCGGTGGACGCCGCACAGCCCCTCGACGGCCCGTTCGTGCGGGCGCTCGGTGCCCTGGCGGCCGAGCTGGGCATCCACCTGGTTGCTGGGATGCTCGAAGACGTGGGGGAGGCCCACCGGTTCTCCAACACGCTCGTCGCACTCGACCCCGCGGGACGACTCATCGCCAACTACCGCAAACAGCACCTGTACGACGCCTTCGGTCAGCGCGAGTCCGACTGGGTAGCTCCCGGCCCGATCGTGGCACCGCAAACCTTCGCGTGGGGCGGCTTCACCGTGGGAATGCAGACCTGTTACGACATCCGCTTTCCCGAAGTGACGCGCACCTTGGTCGACGCGGGTGTCGACCTGGTGCTCGTGCCGAGCGAGTGGGTACGTGGTCCGCTCAAGGAGCACCATTGGCGCACCCTCGTCACGGCCCGAGCTCTGGAGAACACCGTCTACGTGGCGGCAGCCGACCAGGCGCCGCCGATCGGCGTGGGCAACAGCATGGTGGTGGACCCGATGGGGGTCGAGCTCGTCACGATCGGCGAGACGACGGATGTCGCCGTGGCCCACCTGTTCCCCGAGCGCGTCGCCGCCGTGCGCGCCGTGAACCCCGCCCTCGCCCTGCGGCGGTACGGAGTCAGCCCGCTCTAGCCGAATTCGTTGACGGTGAACTTCGACAGGAAGATCGCGGTGACCTTGCCGTGGGTGTCGAGAGTGAAGGACACCAGGTAGCCGTTGGCCGCCGTACCGACCACGGCGTTCACCGGGAAGAACCCCGCGTAGTCACCGGCGCGATAGGTCGCCAGGGTCTCCGGGGTCGGGGCAAAGTCCCAGGTGGTGGAGAGGTCGTCCTCGATCGCGCCGAGTGCCTTCACGGCGGCGACCGGGCCGAGCACGCCGCAGCATTCCGTCGCGCCCTGGATCACCTCCACCTTCAGTGCCATGTCGCCCTCGAGTGCCGCGGTGTTGCCGCTCGATATCGCCGCGGCAAAGTGCTGCACCTGGGCCGCAGTCGGTGGCAGGGCAGCCACCGTGGGGGTCGGGGTGGGCGTTGGGGTCGGAGTGGGCGTGGCCGACTGCGTGGGTGTTGCCGAGGCGCTGGCCGTCGGCGTGACCGCGGGGGGAGCACCGCGGAAGGCCCCGAGCACGAACGCGATCAGGAAGGCAACGAGTACGAAGACGGCGAGCCCGATGATGGCCCACAGCACCACGGATCGGCGCCGGGCCGGTGTTTCGCTCATGCGCACAGGCTAGCGCTCGACTGCCAGTAGTCACGCGATCGAGTCACAGCAGCCACTCCCGTGGCACGCGAAGACGGGGGTGCTGCGCTCTGTCGCGCGGGTAGACAGCCCCGTAGAGTGGGACATGGCAGGGGGAGCCATGGGGGAAGCGGCGTATCGGGTACTCGTCGTCGACGACGATCCCGATGTTGCGCTGTACACGCGCACCGTGCTGGAACGCAGGGGCGGATGCACCGTGCTCACCATCTCCGACCCATCCCGGGCTCGCGCCGCCGTCGACGAGTTCCGCCCCGACGTTGTGGTTACCGACATCGAGATGCCGGGCATGACTGGGCTCCAGCTGCTCGCCCTGCTTCGCGCCGACCAGCCGGACCTGCCCGTGGTGGTCATGACCGCCCACGTCTCGGTGGAATACGCGGTGGGCGCCCTGCGCAGCCAGGCCGACGAGTTCCTCACCAAGCCGGTCGAGTCGGCCAACCTGGTCGCCATCGTCACCCGCCTGGCGGGAGAGGGCCGTGCGAACCGCGAGGCGGCCCGTCCGCGCGAGTACGTGTTGGCCGTGGGGGCGCACCCAGACGACGTGGAGATCGGCGTGGGCGGCATCCTCGCGGCGCACCGCGCGGCCGGGGACCAGGTCGTCATCCTCACCCTGTCCCGCGGTGCCCAGGGTGGCTCGGCCGACGACCGCCAAAACGAGTCGCTGCGCTCGGCGGAGCTGCTCGGCGCGCGGTTGTTCCTGGAGGATCTCGTGGATACCGAGATCAGCAACACCGGCCCCACCGTTCAGATCATCGAGCGCGTGGTGGCACAGGTGAACCCAAGCATCGTCTACACCCACTCCAGTCACGACCGCCATCAGGACCATCGCGCCGTGCACGAGGCGACAATCGTCGCCACCCGGGCCGTTGACACAATCGCGTGCTTCCAGAGCCCGTCGTCAACCGTGGATTTTCGGCCGACCCGGTTCGTCTCGATCGACGGGTTCACCGAGAAGAAGCTCGAGCTGCTGGCGTGCTTCGGTTCGCAGGCGGGCATCCGCAAATATCTGGACCCCGAGTTCGTGCTCGCCACCGCCCGTTACTGGTCGCGGTACGGCGGCGGCGAGAACGTGGAGCCGCTCGAGATCCTCCGGGAGACCTCGGACATGTCGGTGCAGACGCGCAAACGAACCGTCGCGCGACCCTCCGCCGCAGGGGAGCAGGCGTGACCACTCGAGTGCTCGTCACCGGCGCAGGGGGCCCGGCGGGGGTCGCCGTCATCCGCTCACTCCTGAAGAGAGCGGATGTCGAGGTCTACTCCGCAGACATGGACGGCTGGGCGAGCGGCCTCTACCTCGTTGCTGCAGCCCGCCGGCGACTCGTGCCGCCCGGTCTCGCCGTGGACTTCGTCGACGCCATCGCCGCCATCTGCTCGGCCGACTCGATCGACGTCGTGTTCTCGACGGTCGACGTTGAGCTGCCCGCGCTTGCGCGTCGCCGGGATCAGCTGGGGGCAGCCCTCGCCGCGCCGTCGCTCGACACGCTCGATGTGACCCTCGACAAGTTTCTGCTCGCGGAGCGCTGCGCACCGCTGCTGCGGGTGCCGACGACGCGGCTGCTGAACGCTGCCGGAGTGGCCGAGCCGTGGGATTTCCCGGTGATCGTCAAGCCACGACGGGGTGCAGGCTCACGCGGGGTGCGACTCGTGGCCGACCGAGCCGCCCTCGAGGCGATCGGCGCGGATGAGGCGCTGATCATCCAGGAGCACCTGCCCGGCGCCGAGTACTCGGTGGACGTGATCGCGGCGATGGACGGGTCCGTCATCGCGGCCGTTCCGCGCACGCGCACCAGGGTCGACTCCGGTGTCTCCATTGCGGGGCGAACCGTGCACGACGATGCCCTTGAGTCGACGGCATCCGCGGTCGCGCGCGCCATCGGCCTCACAGGGGTGGCGAACGTGCAACTGCGGCTCGACACCGCGGGCGTGCCCGCCCTGCTCGAGGTGAATCCGCGGTTCCCCGGGGCGATGCCGTTGACGATCGCATCCGGTGTGGACATGCCCTCCCTGGCCCTTGACCTCGCACTCGGCGCTCCGGTGCCCGCGCGCATCGACTTCGCGGAGATTGCGAACGTGCGGTATCTCGAGGACGTCTTCGTGCCACTCGACGAAATTCTCGAGTCAGAGTTCGCCGCTCACACCGGGGACGACGAGTGATCCAGCCGGAGTTGTCGGGCGACTACCACGTGCATTCCACCTTCTCGGATGACGCCTCAAGCACGATCGCGGAGAACATCGCGGCTGCGCACGCGGCGGGTCTCACCGAGCTGCGCCTGATCGATCACGTGCGCAGGTCCACCGC
>JBDUEC010000194.1:0-4446 GCA_040002655.1 Rhodoglobus sp.
GCATCATCGAGGACTACGTCGGGCACGGCATCGGCCGCTCGATGCACGAGGATCCACCGGTTTTCAACTACCGGGTGCGCGGCAACGGACCTGCGGTGAAGCCTGGTCTCGTCGTTGCAATCGAGCCAATGGTCACCACCGGCACGATCGAGACCACAACCCTCGACGACGAGTGGACGGTCGTCACCGAGGACGGCGGCGATGCCGCGCACTGGGAGCACTCGGTTGCCGTGCACGCGGGTGGAATCTGGGTTCTCACGGCGGAGGATGGCGGCGCCGCCGGTCTCGCGCCGTTCGGAGTGGTTCCGGTAGCCATCCGCTGAGCCGGTTCGTCACCGCCGAGTTCGCCGAAAGCGGAGCGGAAGCTTACTCCGGTGTTGGTGAAACCCCGTGGAATGACCTAAGCTTGATCTTTGGTGTTTCCGGCCGCTTTTGGCGTGCCCGCGTTCTCCTCGGAGACGCAGCATCACAATCCAACGCACGACCAGCAATCAACTTTTAGCGACGAAGAGGCTATGGCCAAAAAAGACGGTGTCATCGAGATCGAGGGCGCAGTTGTCGAGGCTCTGCCCAACGCGATGTTTCGCGTTGAGCTGACCAACGGACACAGAGTACTTGCCCACATTTCGGGCAAGATGCGTCAGCACTACATCCGCATCCTCCCCGAGGACCGCGTGATCGTGGAGTTGAGCCCTTACGACCTGACCCGCGGCCGGATCGTCTACCGCTACAAGTAGTGCCACTCAGGCACGCGACTGCTGGAAAGTAACGGCCGGACCGCTCCCGCGAGGGAACGAACCGGTACGAAGACAGCGAAAGAAGAAGAACAATGAAGGTCAACCCCAGCGTCAAGCCGATCTGCGAGCACTGCCGCGTCATCCGTCGCAACGGCAACGTCATGGTCATCTGCAAGAGCAACCCGCGCCACAAGCAGCGTCAGGGCTAGTTTTCGTGAGGCGGGGCGCGAGCCCCGCTGAACGCCACAACTGAATACCGAGCACGACAGTAGAACCAGAACCGGAGCTTCGATCCAATCGAATCGCCGGGGACACCATCGGTTGGAGGCCGGTGCACAGGTTCCGCTGCAGACCTCCACTCACTCACAGGAGAAGCCACCATGGCACGTCTAGCCGGCGTCGACATCCCGCGCGATAAGCGCGTAGAGGTCGCACTGACTTACATCTACGGAGTTGGCCGCACGAGGGCGCTCAAGACCCTCGCCGACACCGGGATCAGCGGAGAAATCCGCGTGAAGGATCTGACCGATGACCAGCTCATCGCCCTTCGCGACTACGTCGAAGTCAACTACAAGGTAGAAGGTGACCTCCGTCGCGAGGTTGCCGCCGACATCCGCCGCAAGGTTGAGATCGGCAGCTACCAGGGCATCCGCCACCGCAAGGGCCTCCCCGTTCACGGGCAGCGCACCAAGACCAACGCTCGTACCCGCAAGGGCCCGAAGCGCACCGTAGCCGGCAAGAAGAAGGCCCGATAGTCGCTGGGTTCACCCCACTGACGTCGCCATAAGGTTTTAGGAGATCACCATGGCAGCACCAAAATCGGCCGTTCGTAAGCCGCGCAAGAAGGAAAAGAAGAACATCGCCGTGGGCCAGGCCCACATCAAGTCGACGTTCAACAACACGATCGTCACGATCACCGACCCCACGGGCGCGGTTGTCAGCTGGGCATCGTCGGGCACTGTCGGCTTCAAGGGTTCGCGCAAGTCGACCCCGTTCGCCGCGCAGCTGTCTGCGGAGTCCGCCGCTCGACAGGCGCAGGAGCACGGCCTGAAGAAGGTCGACGTCTTCGTCAAGGGACCGGGTTCAGGCCGCGAGACCGCCATCCGCTCACTCCAGGCCGCTGGCCTTGAGGTCGGTTCGATCAACGATGTCACTCCGCAGGCGCACAACGGTTGCCGCCCGCCGAAGCGCCGTCGCGTTTAGTTCGTTCGCTGATTGAGTAGGCCGCCCGCGGCCGTATCGAAATCCAGGTTTCGATACGCCGCAGGCGGCTACTCAACCAGCACAGTTTTTCCCTTAATAACTCAACAGACCGACGGGCCAGCCACTCGTCGTATCCAGGTGTCAAATAGCGGACACCTCGCCGAAAGGAATCACCAGTGCTCATCGCACAGCGCCCCACTCTTGCCGAAGAGAACATCTCCGAATTCCGTTCGCGGTTCGTTATCGAACCACTCGAGCCCGGCTTCGGCTACACGCTCGGAAACTCACTGCGCCGCACTCTGCTCTCGTCGATTCCGGGAGCCGCAGTAACGAGCATCCGCATCGACGGTGTGCTGCACGAGTTCAGCACCGTCGCCGGTGTCAAGGAAGACGTCACCGAGGTCATCCTGAACATCAAGAACCTCGTGGTCTCGAGCGAGCACGACGAGCCGATCACCGCCTACCTGCGCAAGCAGGGTGCCGGCCAGGTCACCGCCGCCGACATCTCGGCTCCCGCCGGTGTGGAGATCCACAACCCGGAGCTCGTGATCGCCACGCTCAACGACAAGGCGAAGTTCGAGCTCGAGCTCACCATCGAGCGTGGCCGCGGCTACGTCTCGGCCACCCAGAACCGCAGCGAGTTCAGCGAAGCGGGCCAGATTCCGGTCGACTCGATCTACTCGCCCGTGCTCAAGGTCACCTACCGCGTCGAGGCAACTCGTGCCGGTGAGCGCACCGACTTCGACCGGCTGGTAGTGGATGTCGAGACCAAGTCCGCGATCACCCCGCGTGACGCGATCGCCTCGGCCGGCCGCACCCTCACGGAGCTGTTCGGACTCGCACGCGAACTCAACACCGCCGCAGAGGGCATCGAGATCGGCCCAGCTCCGGTCGACGCCGTTCTCTCGAGCGAGCTGAGCATGCCGATCGAGGACCTCGACCTGAGCGTGCGCAGCTACAACTGCCTCAAGCGCGAGGGCATCAACACGGTCAGCGAGCTTGTCGCCCTTTCGGAGACGCAGCTCATGAACATCCGCAACTTCGGGCAGAAGTCGGTCGATGAGGTCAAGGACAAGCTCGTCGAGATGGGCCTGTCGCTCAAGGACACCGTTCCTGGCTTCGACGGCGCGCACTTCTACGGCGGCTACGACGACGACGAGACCAACGCCTAGGCCCACGCCTCGACGTACTGACAGATAAAGAGAGACCCCCAATGCCTACACCCACCAAGGGACCGCGCCTCGGCGGCGGACCGGCGCACGAGCGCCTCATGCTTGCGAACCTCGCAGCTGCCCTGTTCACCCACAAGAGCATCAAGACCACCGAGACCAAGGCCAAGCGCCTGCGTCCGGTCGCCGAGCGGCTCATTACGTTCGCCAAGAAGGGCGACCTGCACAACCGTCGTCGCGCGCTGGCGATCATCGGTGACAAGAGCGTCATCCACGAGCTCTTCACCGAGATCGCGCCGCTCGTCGAGCACCGTGAGGGCGGCTACACCCGCATCACGAAGCTCGGCTTCCGCAAGGGCGACAACGCCTCGATGGTTCAGATCGAGCTCGTGCTCGAGCCGGTGAACCCGAAGCCGAAGTCGGCCAAGAAGACCGCGGCCGCAGCGGCGCCCAAGGCCGAGGCCAAGCCCGCGAAGGCGGACGTCGTCGAAGACGAAGCGACCGAGCCGGTCGACGAGGCCACCGCGGCAGCCGACGAGGCCGCTGAGGCCGAGGTTGTCGCCGAGGAATCTGCAGCAGATGAGGCCGAAGAGGGCGCTGCTGTTGTCGCAGACGACGCTCCGGCCGCAGACGACGCCACGGTTTCGGACGTCGCCGAGGGCGACGAAGCAGCCAAGTAACGAATCACGTACGGCCCCGCTTCCCTGTGGAGCGGGGCTTTACTGTTTAACCCGTGACTTCACTTCCACTGAGCGACCGGGTGACGGCGCCCACGACGATCCAGCGGCCCGACTCCGACGACGAGCTCACCTGGCGCGCAGCCACAGCGGATGACATCGACGCGATCCACGAGGCAGCGCGTGCGGTCGCTGCGGTTGATCACCCGCACTACGTGGAGACCCGCGAGGACATCGCGGAGGAATTCGATCACAGCTACGTCGATCCGAGCACGGACTTCACCGTGGCGCTGGCCCCCGACGGCACAGTTCTGGCGTGGGGGTTCACGATCCTCCCTCCCGGCCAGGACACGCTGGTGCGCTCCATCCTGTTCGGTGGCGTGCGGCCCGACCACCGGGGTCGCGGCATCGGCCGGCGCCTGTTCGCCTGGCAGCGGGAGCGCGGCCTGCAGCAACTCGCGAGCTCGTCGAAGACTCTCCCCGGCTGGCTGGTGACGTACCTCTCCGATGGCGTCACCGACGCGCAGCACCTGTACGAGCGGTCGGGGCTGGTGGTGACGCGGTACTTCCTCGAGCTCACGCGCGATGTCTCGCTGCCGATTGAGCCGCATCCGCTCGATCCGGAGTTTCGGCTGGAGAACTTCAGCGCCGCCCGCTCCG
>JBDUEC010000195.1:0-4440 GCA_040002655.1 Rhodoglobus sp.
TCGGCCAGGGACTTCGGTCGCAGCGCTCCCTCGAACGCGAGTTCTGCATCCGACTCGGGGGTCGGGCGCACTATCGCGTCGTGCTCGGTGTCGGTCGGGTCGCCGCTCATGGCGTGGAGCTTCCGGCGAACTGCTGCGGTCCGAGGTGGGCAAGTGCCAGGCGCAGCAGGGCCGGCACGGCTTCGCGCTCGGCGTCCGTTGCGGACGCGACCGCGTCATCCACTGCCTGGATCGCGGTGCGCTCCGGCCAGCCGAGACCGACGAGTGCCACGACCACGTTCTCGGTGACGGAACTGGGCCGGGACACGGCGGCACGTGCCGCCGTCGTGATCATGCTGAGCTTGCCTGCGAGCGACACCACGATGAGCTTCGCGGTCTTCGGCCCGATGCCGGAGACCTTGCGGAACGCCGCATCGTCTTCGAGAGCGACCGCTTGCGCGATCGTGTCGGGTGCCATTGCCGCGAGCACGCCCAGTGCGCTCTTCGGCCCGACTCCGGTCACGCCGCGCAGCAGGTCGAACACCTGGAGTTCGTCAGCTTCGGCGAAGCCGTAGAGCGAGAGGTCGTCCTCCCGAACAATGAGCGCAGTGCGCAGAACCGCCTCAGCGCCGACTCGAAGCGAGAGCGCCTGTTGCGGCGTCACCTGCACGCTCAACCCGACCCCGCCGACCTCAACAACGACTGTGGTGCCGACGGCAGCGAGCACAGTGCCGCGTACGGACGCGATCACGAGGGGTGTCCACTCGAAGTCATGTTCGAACCTTATCCTCGTGCGTGCGCATTCGCATGCGCGCCACGCCAGTGCGCGCGAGCCGCTAGGAGCGGGCGCGCGCGGTCTTCTCCGCCGCGTGCCAGGCCTGCTGGGCGGGCGTGAGCGTCGTGACCGATGCGCCGAGGGCAGGACCCTTCCAGGCGTGGCACAGCGCGAGGGCGAGGGCATCAGCTGCGTCGGCGGGCTTCGGTACCTCGGCGAGACCAAGAACACGGGCCACCATCGCCCCGACCTGTCGCTTGTCGGCTGCGCCGTACCCGGTCACAGCCGCCTTGACCTCGCTCGGAGTGTGCAGGCCAACCGCGAGGCCGCGCGCAGCGGCCGCATGCAGGGCGACGCCGCTGGCCTGTGCCGTTCCCATCACGGTGCGCAGGTTGTGCTGGGCGAAGACGCGCTCGAGCGCTACGGCCGCCGGCTCGTACTCGTCGAGGGCGGCGGCGATGCCGCGTCCGATCGCGAGCAACCGCTGCTCGAGCGGCAGGTCCGGCGGCGTTGCGATCACGCCGACATAGACCAGGCGAGCCTGGCGATTGGGGTCGACATCCACGATTCCGACTCCACAGCGCGTCAACCCTGGGTCGATGCCTAGTACCCGGAGCGCCATGCCCCTAGTCTTCGTCGAGTTGCGCCTGTACCTCTGCTGACACGTCGTAGTTCGCGTAGATGTTCTGAACGTCGTCGGAGTCGTCAAGTGCGTCGATCAGGCGGATCACCTTGCGCGCGGTCTCCGCATCGACGTCGACGGTGAGGTTCGGAACGAACTCGGCCTCGGAGGAGTCGTAATCGATCCCGGCGGCTTGCAGCGCCTCGCGGGTGGCTACCAGGTGCGCGGTGTCGGTGATGACCTCGAAGCCCTCGCCGCGGTCGTTGACCTCCTCGGCGCCGGCGTCGAGCACGGCGAGCAGGATGTCATCCTCGGAGACGGTCGGCGTCTTGGTGATCGAGATCACGCCCTTGCGGGTGAAGTTGTACGCGACGCTGCCGGGGTCGGCCATGCGTCCGCCGTTGCGGGTCATCAGGGTGCGCACGTCCGCTGCCGCCCGGTTGTGGTTGTCGGTGAGGCACTCGACGAGCAGCGCGACGCCGTTGGGGCCGTAGCCCTCGTACATGATCGTCTGGTAGTCGACGGCCTCGCCGAGCTGGCCCGAACCGCGCTTGACCGCGCGGTTGATGTTGTCGATCGGCACAGAAGTCTTCTTCGCCTTCTGGATCGCGTCAACCAGGGTCGGGTTACCGGAGAGATCGGCGCCGCCCATCTTCGCTGCGACTTCGATGTTCTTGATGAGCTTGGCGAACGACTTGGCACGGCGAGAGTCTTTGATCGCCTTCTGGTGCTTGGTGGTTGCCCATTTGGAGTGGCCTGACATGCTGAACATTCTAGCCAGCGAGCGGATGCCCCCTGCCGTAGCATCGCCACGTGGCAGCTCCCTGGTTCCGGATCCCGTACGCGAAGAACGCGTTCCTGCGATCGCTGGACGCCCCGATCGACGCCATCACGGTTTCGGCCGGGCTGGATGCCATGGCGGCCTTCGGTCGCGACTTCCGCCCCCAGCACGCCCACCTCGACTCCCTCGAGTGCGCCTGGGGCCCAAGCGGCGACCGGTTCGAGTTCGTCGTGTCGCGGCGCATGCAACGCGATGGGCAGCCCGAGTTTCAACTGAGCCTGGCGTTCCGCTTCGTGCTCTCGCCGAGTCGAGCGATCGAAGGCTCGGTGCCGCTTGTGCAGGCCAGGAGCAGCGACGGATACCGGGCGGTCGCCCGCGCCACGATTCTCGAGCGCGAGTTAGTCGCGCAGCCGCACCCCTGAGGAGCGCAGCTCGAGCTGTGCGAGGGCCTTCATGACCGGCTCGTCGCCGCGCCGCCAGGCCGCCATGGCATCCGGATCCACCTTCGAGAGGGCCGAGATCTTCTGGGTGGCCAACGCCCTCAGCGCCAGCAGGTCGATGCCTGCGCCAGTGTTGACGATCGCCTTCGCCCGGCCGGCCTTGCGGATGAACCGGATGCGGGGAATCAGCCAGAGCAGCAGGATCATGATGACCGGCAGTACCGCGATGCCGATGCCCAGACCGAGCGCCAGGGTGTGCACGGCGTCCTGCTGGCTCTGCCCGGCATCCTCGAGCGCCTGCCCGGCGGAACTCGCGCCATCGAAGGGAACCCGGATGCCGCCACCGATCACCGGCACGCCGCCGAGAGTCTGCCCCACCTCGGTCATCGTCTCCTTGAAACCGGCACCCGCCTGCTCCATCTGCACCCCGAACGCCGCGAGGTTCTCCACCAACGTGTAGATCGTGATGCCGAGCCACACCCACGCCCCGATGGCGACCAGGGCGAGGATGTCGGTGCTGATCTGCCGGGTGCGGCGCGCGGCGAAGTCCGAATACAGTTTCATCTGCCCACTATGCAGCAGCCGGGGTTCAGACGGGCAGATCCCAGCCGTCGAGAAGTGTGGGCAGGGGTGCGCCGACGGGCGGCAACCAGGCCGACCAGTCCGCGTCGAACGGCCATGCACGGGCGTGCACGGCGGTCGTGGCATCCGCTGCGGCCCGGCGAATGCGTGCAATGTGCTCGGCGTCGAAGCGGCCGCACTGCTCGGCCCACTCGAACTCGTCCTCGTCTTTGCGCACCACGGCGAAGTCGTGGAGCACGATCAGGTCGAGAATCCAGTCCTCGGTGTCGAACCCGATCGCGGTGCGCTTCCACGGCTCCTCAAGGTTCACGTACCAGTTCTTCGACCAGGTGCCGTCGACATTCGGCCACCGCCACACCGACCAGTCCTGGCCCTGGCGGTGCACACGCAGCACGCCATCGCCGAACCAGCCGGACGCGGCGAAGCCCGGAGTGGTGTCGCCGGCGACCAGGTTGCGACCGCGGGGTCCGCCCTTCGCACGCAGCGTGTGCGCCCCCAGCGCTCCGCTCGGCTCGAAGAGTGCGATCGCCTGCTCCGAATCCTCGATAACGAGACACGGGTGCGCAGACTCCACACGGGACTCGTAGAGCCACCGCAGCGTGGCGGTCGAGGCCATCAGGCCGCGCGCACCTTGCCGAGAAAATACTCGTGAAAGCGGGTGTCCCCGGTCATCTCGGGGTGGAACGAGGTGCCGAGCAGGTTGTCCTGTTCGACCGCGACAACCCGGCCGTCGCCGAGTGACGCGAGCACAGTCGCTCGCGGACCCACGGTCTCAACGATCGGCGCACGGATGAAGACGGCGTGCACGGGCGGATCGCCGAGCACCGGGATGCTCAGGTCGGTCTCGAACGAATCCAGCTGCGACCCGAACGCATTCCTGCGCACAACGAGGTCGAAGCCACCGAGCGTCTGCTGGCCGTCGATCGAGTCGAGAACGGAGTCCGCGAGCATGATCAGGCCCGCGCAGGTGCCGTACACCGGAAGTCCATCGCGGATCGCCGTCTTCAGCGGGTCCGCGAGTCCGAACATCCGGGTCAGCTTGTCCATGACGCTGGACTCACCGCCCGGGATGACCAGGCCAGCCACCTCGGCCAGTTCGCTCGCGCGCTTCACCGGCACGGCATCCGCGCCCAGGGAATTGAGCACCGCGATGTGTTCACGGAAGTCGCCCTGCAGGGCGAGAACGCCGACGCGCAGTGCCGTGGGGCTACCAGCCACGCTCGGAGAGGCGGTGCGGCGCGGGCAGGTCGGACACGTTGAT
>JBDUEC010000196.1:0-4417 GCA_040002655.1 Rhodoglobus sp.
CTCGATCATCTCGGGCGCACCCTCGACGACCCGGATGGCATCGGTGGTGGGCAGGGTGACGCCCGGCACTACCAATCCACAGACGCCGCAGAAGGCCTCGCCGGCTTCGAGGCGGGAGCCACATTGCGCACAGCGCTGGCGAGGATCGTTCGCGGCGGCTGGTACCCCGCCCGCCGGGCGGTCATTGACCGACCGGCCGCATTCGCCGCAGAACATCGCCCCAGCCGGAAGCACCGTGTGGCAGTACGCACAGTTCACTGACGGGTCTCGCTAACGCTTGAAGAACTTGGTGACACTATAGCCACCGCGTGAGTTGGCACCGAGGGAGCGCAGGGAGATCCGGGCCTTCAGCCGTTGCCAGCGAGTGAGGCCATGGTCCAGGGAGGTGCGAAGCTCGTCGACAGCCTTCCACACGACATCCGCTTCCGCCGCCTCGGGTTCGTCGGGCGAGAAGATCGCGCGATCGGCGACCGCAGCCAGGACTACGGGCCGCGAGCCGCCAACTGTTGCGGCCACCTCATTGCGGGTCGCCGCTGGGGGCGGCAGGATGCCATGGTCCAGCACCGAGTCCTCGAACTCCTGCCATCCACCACTGATCCGCTCGGCCGGCGTCGGAGCGCGCCTGCGCAGGCGACGGCGGCGCACCTTCGCGGCAATCACGACGACGAACGGCGCGAGCACTATGGCGAGGCCGGCCAGAACCCAGCCAGCCACACGCAGCACCGCGAACACGACGCCGAGGATCGGGTCGAGGTCGTTCGGACGGTCCTCCTGGCTCTCCGGCGTCGTCTGGCGGTTGACCTTCTCGGTGTCCTGCTCCGGAGGGGGCACGATCGTCTGGGGTCGTGCGACCTGCGCGGGTTCTTCGGGCAGTTCGTCTGGAATAGGACGCGTCTCGGGGGTCGGATCGATGGTGACCCAGCCGTACTGGGCCGTGTTCACTTCGATCCAGGCCGAGACATCGCTGCCGCGC
Source organism: Rhodoglobus sp. (assembly GCA_040002655.1). Taxonomy (GTDB): domain Bacteria; phylum Actinomycetota; class Actinomycetes; order Actinomycetales; family Microbacteriaceae; genus Rhodoglobus. Next base: position 974 of record JBDUEC010000196.1, read on the forward strand.
ACGATCGTGCCATCCGGCACGAAGCCCACTACCACCCGCGCAGGAAACCCGAGCTCGCGAGCCATGAGCGCGGCCGCGACCGAGTACTGCTCTGCGTCCCCGATCATGCGCGGGTCGCTGAACAGCTGGGAGATGCGATCCTCCGCGTGACCGGAGCGGCTCGGGGCGGCATCCGCGCCGACGCCGTGGCTGATGTAGCCGTCCTGCTTGAGCCCGTCGATCGCGGCCACAAGGCGCTTGCCGGGTGTATCGAGGCCAGCGATGTACCCGTCCAGAGCCGTGGCGAGTTGGTCGGGCGTCGAGCCGAGAGCGGGCACGGATGCCGACCCCGGGTCGACGAGCGACAGTTGCGCTGCGGAGGGCTGCTTCGGCACGATCGCCGTCAACTCGTAGCTGTCGCCCTGCTCGAGCCCGCCGATCACCGCAGCAGTGCCGCTCGTGTTGTTGTAGTAGAAGGCCGCCTGGAGGGCGCTGGCCCTGTCCCCGCGGAAGGCGACAGACTCGAGTTGGCCCACAGTGGGGAGCCAGACGCCGCTGTAGTCACCCACGAGCACGGTGACATCCACTGGGCTGCCGTCGACGGAGGACTGGTCGAAGCGATAGGGCACACGGGTGAAGGAGCCGGACTCGCTGGTGACCTGCGCGCTGCCGACCGAGTAGACGATCCCGTTGTACGTGTCGAGCGTTGCCACGCGAAGCCGTCCGCCCTCGGGCAGGCCGGACACGGTGAGCAGGGTCGAATCCACCGTGGGTGACTGCCAGTACTGGCGGAAGCCTGAGAGTGGGCTCGCGTAATCGCGCGGATCGAAGGGTTGTTCAATCGCGGTTCGGAGCACAACGCGGTCACTCGTCGGCGGGAGCGCGGCGACCGCGACGACCGCGGCGCCCGAGGCGAGTGCGACGATCACACCGGCCCCGATGAGCGTGCGGGCACCGACGAACCCGGATTCGCGGGCCGTCTCCAGCGGGACACCGCTCGCGGCGGCACCCTGTGCGGCCAGCCGACGGATCGATGCGCGCCGCCGGTACCAGCGGAACCAGATCAGCCAGAGCAGGATGGCCGCGAGCAGTCCGAGCGAGAGCTCGCGCGACCAGGTGGCGAAGTCCGGCCCGAATGCGATCGCGGTGATGAACACCAGAACGGGCGCCAGCACGGCGAATTCTCCGTGCCGCGCACGCAGAGCGATCGTGAGGCCCACCACCGACGCCACGAGCAGCAGGGTGAAGGCTGGCACCAGCAGTGCCTCGTACTGGCCAACCGGCAGCGTGATCGTGACCAGCTGCTTCCACCCGAGGGCCGCCCCGGTCAGGAGATCGAGCAGCCCCTTGATGGTGGGAAGCACCCCGAACTGCGTTTCGGTGGGCACAGCGAGCGGCACCCCGAGCAGCAGGAACGCGAGCACGGATGCCACGAGCACGACAACGGAAGGCCACCGGTACACCGCGCCGAGCACCGCGATCGCCGAGCCGACGGCCACGGTCACGAGCACCAGTAGCGGAAGCTGCGGCGACAGGTAGACCGGCCACAGTGCCGTCGACGCAATGGCCATCGTCACCCAGAACAGCAGCAGGTTGACCAGAACGAACCCGAAGCGGGGCCGCCCTGACGTCGTCGCCACGCGCGCTTCGCTCATGCCGCTGCCGATCGGGACAGCGACTTCTGCAGATCTTCGAGAAAGCCGATGGTGAGCACGCTCAATCCCGAAACCCGACGCAGGCTCGGAGTGCTCTCCGGGTCGCACACCACGGCCACGACCTCAACGCCGAGGGGGAATTTCGTAGAGGCGGCACGCAGGTCCGTTGCGGTCGCCGTCGAGCCGCAGACCAGGAACGCGACCGAGACGCCGACGGCCTGGTCACCCGTGACCCTGGCGACGTCAATGATCGAGAGCGCGGCATCCGCTTGCTCAACCACAGCAAGATCGTCGAGCAGGCGCGCTCGGGTGAGGGTGGAGAGGGTCTTGACTGCGAACACCTTGCGCTTGGCGAAGTCCGGCGTCTTCTCGCTGACCACGACGGACACGTTTCGGGCATCGCGGATGGCTCGGGCACCGAGGGAGCCAACCACACTCACCGCCAGTTCGAATTCCTCATCAGAGGCGTATTCGCCCGTGGAGAGGCTGAGGGCGATGACCAGGTGGCTGCGTCGAGTCTCCTCAAACTGGCGGACCATGTATGTGCCGGTCTTCGCGGTCGACTTCCAGTGGATGTACCTGCGCTCGTCCCCCGCCGCGTACTCACGGAGCGCGTGGAACGACACGTCACTGTTGGAGAGGTCGCGGGTGGGATTGCCCTCGAGGTCACGAATGAAGCCCGTGCTCATGCTCGGGATGCCGATCGTGCGCGGGTGAACGAACAGCTCAGCGGATTCGGTCCAGACCAGTTCCCGGCGAACCAGTCCGACCGGGTCGGCGCGCACCGTGCGCACCGGACCGACCGGGATGATCCCGCGGCGCGAGGTGGGGATCGCGAACTCGTGCGTGTAGGTCGCCCCGCGCCGCAACCCGGGCAGCGCGATTTCGGCCAATCCGGCTCCGACCGGTACCTCGACGGTCATGCCGAGGAGGCGCCGTCGCGCCGGGTTGGTCACGACGATCTCGCCCAGAGCGGGCTCCCCAACCACCACGCGCGAATGCGGCACCAGCAACTGGATCGCGATCGCGTTGCGTCCGAACAGGTAGAGCGCGGCAATGACGATCAACACAAGACCCGCGTACGCGATCACCACGAGCTCGATCCAGCCCAGCCCGTAGCCGAACACGAAGGCGAGCGGCACGACGATCGCCATCGTCCAGCCGAGCGGCGTGACGACGGCGGCGACCCGCGCCGCAAGGCGTGCGATGACGACCCGCGCCGCCCGGGACAGCCGCACGATGGCGATGACGGCATCCGCGAGGAATCCGGTGCGGTTGCCGACGATGCGCGTGCGCGCGTTGGTGAGCCCCTTCGTCCCGGTCGAGAACTGGGTGTCGAAGCGGGCCGCCTGCGTCGTCGTCGCACCGCGGGCGGGGTGTGACCTCTCGGAGCGCAGCGTCACACGGCTTGCCGATCGCTCGGTGGAGGCGTCTCGATCAGGATCTGGCCGATAATGCTCGGCGCGGTGACCCCGTCGAACTCGGCTTCGGGGTCGAGCACAAGGCGGTGGGAGAGCACCGATTCGGCGAGCGCCTTGACGTCGTCGGGGATCACGTAGTGCCGGCCGTTCGCCGCCGCAAGCGTCTTCGCCGTGCGCACCAGCGCGAGCGCACCACGCACGCTCACACCGAGGCGCACCTCCGTGGCCGAGCGCGTGGCATCCACCAACCGGCTCACGTAGTCGTTGATGGTCGGATCGACGTGCACTGTGCGCGCGAGCGTAGCCATCTCGATCACGAGTTCGGCCGGCACGATGGTCGGAACTGTGGTCTCGTGGGCCTTGGTGCCCGCGCCCTCGAGGATGCGGAT
>JBDUEC010000197.1:0-4370 GCA_040002655.1 Rhodoglobus sp.
GGTCGTGGCGACGGGTCTCGGGCGGCCCGGGCAGGCGGAACCAGGTGGACCGCACGGCAAAGTCCGCGTACGCCGCGAACACCTGCGCGGGCGGCGCTGGAAACTCCAGCTGCACGGTGAATGACCCGTGTGCAACGCCGTGGATCGGTTCGAGGGAATCGGGCACGGGGACAACCTACGCGTCGGTATGGTCGACCGACCGGAGGAGGGCGTGTGGCGAAGCTGTCCAACTGGCCTAAATTGTTGACTCGACCCGTCCAGACCCATCTTCTTGCGGCTTTGGTGCCGGCGGATCTACTGCTTTCGAAAGGGCATCAAATGGAACTGGATTTGCAGATCTAGTTGTAGTTCCCGGTGAGGTTGTGGACGCGGTCTGAGGGGCGTTGTCCGCCGATGCCGGTGTGGGGTCTGTGGTGATTGTAGTTGTGGAGCCAGGCCGGGTAGGTGGCGGCGCGTTCTTCGTCGCTGAGGTAGGTGGCCGCGTAGGCCCATTCCTGAGCGAGGGTGCGGTTGAAGCGTTCCACTTTCCCGTTGGTTTGGGGTCGATAGGGGCGCGTGAACACGTGTCTGATCGGGCCGAGGGCTGCCGCGAAGGTTGCTGATCGGTAGCAGGATCCGTTGTCGGTCATCACGGCGGTGACGGTGATGCCGGCGTGTGCGAAGAAGGTGTTCGCGCGGAGCCAGAAGGCGGCCGCGGTCTCTTTTTTCTCGTCGCCCAGGATCTCGGAGTAGGCAAGCCTGGAGTGGTCGTCGATGGCGTGGTGGAGGAACGAGTAGCCGCGGCCGCCCTGATGGCCCTTGTGCGCGCGGCCAACGGCCCGTCCGAGCATGCGATGACCGCCCCCGTCGGGGATGCGGCCCTGTTTCTTGATATCCACGTGCACCAGCTCCCCGGGAATCGCTTTCTCGTAGCGGACCGGTTTCGGGCGGCGCACCGGGAGTCCGGTGGCCTGGTCGAGATAGACCAGCTTCGGCATCCGGTAGCGGGCCAGGACCCGTTCGACCGTGGACCGGTTCAGGCGCAGGTGATACCCGATCCGATGCGGACCCCACCGTCGAGAGAACCGCAGAGCCACGATCCGATGCTCGAGGCGCCGCGGCAGCTGATGCGGAGAGCGGTGCGGGCGCGAGGACAGGTCCGTCATCGACAGGCCGGCCCGATACCGGGCCGCCCATTTCGCTGCCGTCGCCGGCGAGCACTGGAACCGTTCTGCAACCCGCCGGGCAGACCACCCGCCGTCAACGATCAGCTCGGCAAGGAGAAGGCGCCCCTTCGGGGCAAAAGGAGCATTAGCGTGAGTCACGAAGACCTCCGGTTGACGGATCTGAGTGTGGTAACCCACATCCTCCCGGAGGTCTTCGCTAACTCAAACGACCACAACGTCCCGAGGAACTACAGCTAGCTGTCATGGTCGGAAACCTGATCTTCTAGGTGCTCAGTCTTCGAGGTGGTCTTCCCCGGGCATCCACGAGAGACCCGGAACCCCCCAGTTCTTCTTGCGAATCGATTTACTCGATGCTTTTGCATGAGCGTAGTCCAAACGGTCCGCGTACAGTACGCCGTCCAGATGGTCGAACTCGTGCTGGAAGATGCGCGCCAGCCAGCCGGTGGCATCGATTTCGAACGGGTGCTCGTGCAGGTCTACGGCACGAAGGATCGCGCGGTCCGACCTGCGCAGTGCGAAGCGGGCGCCCGGGATCGAGAGGCAGCCCTCTGACTCGGTCTCGTCATCCGCTTCGCCAACCGGCGTGGGGGTGATGAGGAGCTCCGGGTTGATGGCCACGCCGTTCCAGTTGGTGCCCTCGTCGGTCCAGTCGAAGACGAATAGCCGCAGGGGCACCCCGACCTGCGGTGCGGCCAGCCCCACGCCGGGGGCTTCGTGCATCGTGTCGATCATGTTCTGCACCAGAAGCGCGAGGGAATCGTCGAACTCGGTGACGGCCCTGGCGGGGGTGTGCAGCACCGGATCGCCGGTGATGAGAATGGGGAGTACGGCCATTCACCCAGAATAACGGCGCTGAAACGGGTAGATTCGACGGGTGCCGCGTGACCTCCAGGATCTTTCCGACCAGCTGACCCTGGGCACGATTCCCATTGCCGGCATCGCCCTGGCTCTCGTTGCGGCAGTGCTGCTCGCGCTCGGAACACAGTTCCAGCACCGCGGAGTGACGATAGTGGATGCCGCCACCAAGTCGAACGCGAAGACCGGCCTGAGCTTCGGCCAGCTCGGTTCACTGCTGGCGCGCCCGTCGTGGGTGATCGGAACCCTGCTGCTCGGAGTCGCGATCGTGCTGCAGCTCACCAGCCTCACACTTGCCCCGCTCACCGTCGTTCAGCCGTTGGGCGCCGTCGCCCTGGTGATCACCGCACTGGTGAACTCGCGGGTGAGCAAGGTGCCGCTCGACCGGGTGTCGATTCGCGCCATCCTGATCTGCGTGGGTGGCGTTGGACTGTTCGTGACGATTGCGGCGCTGGTGACCGAGTCCCACGCGATCACGGGCAGGCAGCTGTCGATCGTGCTGATCATCCTGTCCGTGGTGCTGGCGGTGTTCATCACGCTGTTCATCCTCATGCGGCGCCGCACACCGCGTCCGATCTTCTACGTCGTCGCCGCTGGTGTGCTGTTCGGTTTCGTGGTGACCCTCGCGAAGGTGGTGATCGGGCGTGTGCAGACGATCGTCGTGGGGGACTTCGGGTTCTCTGCCGACGACATCCTGACGATCCTGTGCATCGTCGGCCTCGCCGCCGCCGGCCTGCTCGGCACGTACTTCGTGCAGACCGCTCACTCGTCCAACCCACCTGATCTCGTGGTGGCCGGTCTCACCGTGATCGACCCCTTGGTCGCAGTTTCGATCGGTATTATCGTGCTCGGCGAGGCCGCAGGAGCGCCGATCTGGGCGATCCTGCTGTTCGTGCTCGCCGCTGCGGCTGCGATCTACGGCGTGATCTCCCTCTCACGACACCACCCACAGGCAGTGGCGAACAGCGCGATCGTGGATCTCGCCGAGAGCTCGAAGCGCTACCCGAAGACAGGAAACAAGACACAGTGACTTCCGAAGCGCGACGTTCACCCCACGAGGGCAAGCCGCGACTCCGCATCCTGATGGGTGCGGACACCTTCTGGCCCGAGATCAACGGGGCCGCGAGTTTCATCTCCCGGCTCTCTGCGGGCCTGGTTGAGCGCGGCCACGAGGTGCACATCGCGGCGCCCTCGTACTCGAACAAGAAGCGGGGCGCCCAACTGGAGACCCACGAGGGCCAGCAGTTCACGGTGCACCGCATCTACTCCTGGCGCTGGTACCCGCACCCCTGGCTGCGGTTCGCCCTGCCGTGGCGCATCAAGCAGAACAGCGCGAAGATTCTCGACCTGGTGAAGCCCGACGTCATGCACTTTCAGTCCCACATCGTGATCGGACGAGGGATGACCATCGAGGGCCAGAAGCGCAACGTGCGCCTCATCGGCACCAACCACTTCATGCCCGAGAACCTGCTCGAGTACACGCTGGTCATTCCGCCGTTCCTGAAGAACTGGGCGATCAAGCAGGCCTGGAAGGCGGCCGATCGGTCGTTCGGCCGCGCGGCGCGCGTCACCACACCGACCCGCAAGGCCGCCGAGTACCTCGAGGCGAACACGTCGGTGCGTGATGTGCTCGCGATTTCCTGCGGCATCGACGCCCACAACTACACGCCCAACCTGGAGCCGCGCACCGACAACCTGATCGTGTTCCTCGGTCGCGTTGTCGACGAGAAGCAGATCGACAAGCTGATTCGCGCCTTCGCGAAGCTCGACCCTGCACTCAAGGCGAAGCTCGAGATCGTGGGCGGGGGCGAGCTGGAGGGTCGGCTGAAGGCGCTCGCCGTCACGCTGGGCGTGGCGCAGAACGTGACGTTCACCGGCTACGTGGAGGAGGACTACCTGCGCAACGCCCTGACCCGCGCGACCGTGTTTGCGATGCCGTCGATTGCGGAACTGCAGAGCATCTCCACGATGGAGGCCATGGCATCCGGCCTGCCGATCGTCGCCGCCAATGCGATGGCACTGCCGCACCTGGTGCACGACGGCGAGAACGGCTTCCTGTTTGAGCCGGGCAACGTCGACGAGTTCGCCGAGAAGCTCACGCGCGTGCTCACGATGCCCGAAGACGAGCTACTGAAGTTCAAGAAGGAATCGCTGCGGATCGTGGAGTCGCATGACATCCAGCGCACGCTCGACACCTTCGAGAGCCTCTACCGCAACGAACCGGTCGACGTCGCTCCGGTCGAACCGCCCACTGCACGCTAGGCTTTTGCTGGCCTCGCACCCTCGGTTGGGGCCGCGGGGCGGTAGCTCAGCTGGTTAGAGCAGCGGACTCATAATCCGTCGGTCACG
>JBDUEC010000198.1:0-4364 GCA_040002655.1 Rhodoglobus sp.
CGTCCCGGGCAGACGTGCTCTCTGGGGTGGATGGCGACGCCGAGCTCACGCGACCGGATCTCGCTGTTCTCGGCGACATCCGCTTGGTTCGTGCCCGGCGCACCGCGCGGGTCGCCCGCAACCGGGAGCGACGTTTCGCGCGTCGGGAGCGACGCCTGGCCAGGGGGAGAGCCATCCTGGCAGTGGATCCGATGACCGTCGAGCTGCCCGAGGGCTGGGGTAGACTGGCCCGAATACACCGCACCACCAACTGAAGGAGCCCGCTGTGTTCGGCAACGCGTTCGGATGGCCACACCTGATCATCATTCTGGCCATCGTCCTTCTCCTGTTCGGTGCTCCGAAGCTGCCCGCACTGGCCAAGAGCATTGCCCAGTCGATGAAGATCTTCCGCACCGAGGTCAAGACCGGTGACGCAGCGGATGGCACCACCAATGCCGCGGCTGCGGCTGCTCCTCCTGCCACGCCGGCAGCTCCCGCCGCTCCGGCGGTCGCACCAGACGCCGATCCCAAACCCTAGGTTGCTCCATGGCCACGCGACAGAAGCGGGCCGCTAACCGAGAAGGACGGATGTCGCTCGGGCAGCACCTGCTCGAACTCCGCAAGAGACTGTTCATTTCGGCGTTGGCCGTGGTGATCGCCACCGTTGGTGGGTACTTCCTCGCTCCGTTCGTGATCGACGCGATGCGCGTGCCGATCAGCCAGATAGCCAAGGACCGCAACGCGACCATCGTCTACACGACGGTCACCGGGTCGTTCGAGTTGCAGATCCAGATCGCGGTCACGATTGCGATCATTGTGGCCAGCCCCGTGTGGCTGTACCAGATCTTCGCCTTTCTGGTTCCCGGCCTCACTCACCGCGAGAAGAAGTTCACTTTCGGATTCCTGTTCTCCGCGATTCCGCTGTTCCTCGCCGGGGCGGCATCCGGCTGGTTCCTGTTCCCGCACATGGTCACCCTGCTTGCGGGGTTCTCCTCCAACCAGGATGCGACCTTCCTTGACGCGCTCACCTACTACGACTTCGTCATAAAACTCGTGCTCGTGGTCGGAGTCATGTTCATCCTGCCGGTGTTCCTGGTGCTCCTGAACTTTGTCGGAGTGCTGTCTGCGAAGGCGATCCTCAAGGGCTGGCGCGTGGCCATCCTGACCATCGTGTTGTTCACGGCGATCGCGACCCCTGCGGTCGATGTGATTTCCATGTTCCTGCTGGCGATCCCGATGATCCTGCTGTACTTCGGCGCGCTAGGGATCGCCTGGTGGCACGACCGCGACGTGGCCCGTCGCGCCGAACTACTGGAAGCCGATCTGTCGGCTGAAGGGGCATGACCGACCAACTGTCCCCGGCCGAGCGGTTCGCGGCGTCCAAGACGCGGCAGGGCCTCCCCGTAGTCGAGGCGTTCCGGGCGCAGCAGAAGTTCGACCTCGACCCGTTCCAGATCGCGGCGTGCGGAGTGCTTGAGCGGGGCAAGAGCGTGCTCGTGGCAGCCCCCACGGGCGCCGGCAAGACGATCATCGCCGAGTTCGCGATCTTCCGGGCTATGCAGCAGCCGGCCGACAAAGTCTTCTACACCGCGCCGATGAAAGCGCTGAGCAACCAGAAGTTCCAGGAGCTCACGGCCGAATACGGAGCGGATGCCGTGGGCCTGCTCACCGGGGACACCAACATCAACTCCGGCGCCCGCATCGTGGTGATGACCACCGAGGTGCTCCGCAACATGCTGTACGCCGACTCCGACCTGCTCAAGAACCTGTCCTGTGTCGTGATGGACGAGGTGCACTTCCTCGCCGACCGGTTCCGCGGTGCGGTGTGGGAGGAGGTCATCATCCACCTTCCGCAGCACGTCACCATGGTGTCGCTGAGTGCGACGGTCTCCAACGCGGAGGAGTTCGGCGACTGGCTGCAGGCGGTGCGCGGCGACACCGAGGTGATCGTGTCCGAGGAGCGTCCGGTGCCGCTCGACCAGCACATCCTGATGCGTACGAAGCTCATCGACCTGTTCGATTCATCGGGAATGGTCGCGACCCACCGGGTGAACCCCGAACTCGTCGAGATGGCCCGCTATGGCGGCCGCACCATGAACTCCCGGCAGATGAACGACGTCGGGCGCTATCACTCACGGGGCGGCCGCCAGGAGTCGCTGCGCATGGATCGGGCGGATGTCGTGAAGCTTCTCGACGGCAAGAACCTCCTGCCCGCCATCTTCTTCGTCTTCAGCCGCCTCGGCTGCGACCAGGCCGTGAAGCAGGTGCTGCGCTCGGGGGTGCGGCTCACCACGAACACCGAGCGCGACGAGATCCGCGCCATCGTGGAGGAGCGCTGCCGTACCCTGCTCGACGAAGACCTGGCCGTGCTCGGCTACTGGGAGTGGCTGAGTGGACTCGAGCGCGGCGTCGCCGCCCACCACGCCGGCATGCTGCCCGCCTTCAAGGAGGTGGTGGAGGAGCTGTTCCAGAAGAAGCTCGTCAAGGCCGTCTTCGCCACCGAAACCCTCGCCCTCGGCATCAACATGCCTGCGCGCACGGTCGTGCTCGAGAAGCTCGAGAAGTTCAATGGGGAAGCCCGCGTACCGATCACGCCGGGGGAGTACACCCAGCTCACCGGCCGCGCCGGCCGCCGCGGCATCGACGTCGAGGGCCACTCCGTCATCCAGTGGGTGGACGGGCTCGACCCGCAGGCGGTCGCGTCCCTGGCCAGTCGCCGCACCTATCCGCTCAACTCGAGCTTCAAACCCACCTACAACATGGCTGTGAACCTCATCGAGCAGTTCGGTCGGGAGCGCACCCGCGAGATTCTCGAATCGAGCTTCGCCCAGTTCCAGGCCGACCGGGCGGTGGTGGATCTGGCGCGCAAGGTGCGCACCCAGGAGGAGTCCCTCGCCGGGTATGCGACCGCAATGAAGTGCCACCTGGGCGACTTCGCCGAGTACTCAGGCATCCGTCGCGAGCTGAGTGACCTGGAGCGCAAGGGCAACGCACGCGGCGATGTCCAGTCCCGGGGCGAGCGGGAACGGCGGCAGCACCAGCTCACCGCACTTCGCAAGCGGATGCGGCAGCATCCCTGCCGCTCCTGTAACGACCGGGAGGCCCACGCCCGCTGGGCGGAACGGTGGTGGCGCCTGAAGAAGGAGACCGACCAGCTCACCGGGCAGATCCGCACCCGCACTGGAGCCGTGGCGAAGATCTTCGACCGAGTCACCGACGTGCTTGTCGGTCTTGAATATCTCGTGCCGGGTACCGGCGCCGAACTCAAGCTCAGCGTGCACGGGCGGATGCTGCGCCGCATCTACGGCGAGCGCGACCTGCTCGTGGCTGAGTCGCTGCGCCGCGGTCTCTGGAAGGCGCTGGACGCCCCGTCCCTGGCCGCGATGGCGACCACCCTGGTCTACGAGCCCCGCCGGGATGAGGGGCAGGCCAGCGAACGGAACCTGCCGCGCGGACCGTTCCGCGACGCATTCGAGACGACGGGCATCCTGTGGGCGAACCTGGACGACCTCGAGCGAGAGAGCAAACTGCCGGGCAGCCAGCCGCTGGCCACCGGGCTGGCACTCGCGATGTGGAAGTGGGCAAACGGCACCAGCCTCGACGCCGTCTTGCAGGAAGCGGACATGGCAGCGGGCGACTTCGTGCGCTGGACCAAGCAGACGATTGACATGCTCGACCAGCTGTCGGTGGTGGCAGACGGTGGCGTCGGCCGCACCGCACGCAAGGCTCTCGACTCGATCCGCCGCGGAATCGTGGCGTACAGTTCCGTCGCTTAGGCTCGTGACGTGATTCCAGTGGTGCGGCCGATCCTGCCGGCGCCTGTGTTGCCACTGTGGGCGGCGATCGTCGTGGCAGCGGCATCCGGTCCGATCCTGGACGCAGGCTTCCCGGACAAGTACCTCTGGCCGCTCAGTTTCGTCGGAATCGGCCTCGTTCTGGTCACCCTCGTCGGTCGAAGGGCCGGCTCAGCTCTTCTTGTCGGCTTCATCGCCGGCGCAGCCTTCTTCTTCACCCACATCGCCTGGGCAAGCCTGTTCCTCGGACCACTGCCGATGTCTGCCCTCTCTGTACTGGAGGCGCTGTTCTTCGCACTCGGTTCGCTCGCGATCACGCTGGCATACCGGTGGATGCCCCGCGCTTGGCCATCGCGCATCGGCCGGCTCGCTCTGCTGCCCGTGGCCATCGGCGGATTGTGGACGGCGCGCGAGGCCTGGGCCAGCGTTTGGCCCTACGGGGGCTTCTCCTGGGGTCGTGCAGCCTTCTCCCAGTCGGACAGCCCATTCTCGCCATTGTTCGCATGGCTGGGAGTCTCCGGCGTGACCTTCGTCATGGTCGCCCTGGTGGCGCTGGTGATCGAACTCGTGCGATTCAGGAGCACCTGGACG
>JBDUEC010000199.1:0-4355 GCA_040002655.1 Rhodoglobus sp.
TCCCCGCCATGGATGCCGCCGGCTTGAGCGAGAGTCCGCCCGAGTCGAACGTGATGCCCTTGCCCACGAGCGCGACGTGCTTCGTGGCACCAGCAGGGGAGTAGACGGCCTTCACGAGGCGCGGCCCGCGCGTTGAGCCCTGTCCAACGCCGAGGATTCCGCCGTACCCGCCCGCGGCCAGTTCCTTCTCCGCCAGCACCGTGACGGTTACGCCCGTGCCGGCAGCCAACTCGACCGCGCGGGCGGCGAAGGTCTCCGGGTAGAGGTCCGACGGGGGAGCGTTGACCAGGTCGCGCACGGTGTGCACGGCCGTGGCGATAGCCGTCGCTCGGGCGGCGAGCTCCGCACCGCCCGCGACAGTGCTCACGACGACGATCGTCGACGCGGGAAGCTTGGTCGCTTCGAGCGAGCTGTGGCGGTACTCGGTGTACGAGTAGGCGCCGATCGCGGCGCCCTCCAGCACGGCGAGCACGTCGTTGCCGGTGGCGGTGGGGAGCGCGATGGCGAGGGAATCGATGCCGCGCAGCTGGCGCGCGACGGACCCGGCGGCGTAACGCAGGTCATCCGGAGTCGGATCACCGCTTCCCACGCCCACCAGCGCGAGGCTGCGAGCGGCTCCCTGAACGGCGGGCAGGCGGCGAACTTCGTCCTGCGCACCCGTGACCCCGATCGACTCCAGCGCGTGCTGGATCGACGCGAGTTCGGGGGAGTCGGAGAGCAGCACTGGGCCGTTTTCCGTCTTCTTGACACCGATCACCAGCACGTCTGTATCTAGTGAAAGGAGGTCAGCGGATGAGACGGAGAGTTGGGCGACGGTCATTGCCCAATGCTAACCGCGTGCCCTGTTCGCGCAGGGCGGATGCCGGAACCTCCGAACCAGCCGATCCGGCCCGAGCCCACAATTAGAGTTGAAGCATGCGCGATCCTGCTGGGCTCTACGAGATTTCGACCGAACCGGTCGACGTGCCCGCCGGCCTGCACCTGATCGCCGCGCTCACCGGATTCGCGGATGCCGGCAGTGCCGTCAGCCAGCTCAGCGAGTACCTGCTCGACACGCTCGAGCATCGCGTCGTGGCCGAGTTCGACAACGACGCGCTCCTGGACTACCGGGCCAGGCGCCCCATGATCTACTTCGACCAGGATCACCTCTCCGACTACCGACCGGCGCAGCTCAAGCTGCACCTGGCGACCGACGAGATCGGTCAGGAGTTCCTGCTGCTGACCGGCTACGAGCCGGACTTCCAGTGGGAGCGGTTCATCGCTGCGGTGATGCAGCTGGTGGAGACCTACCAGGTGAAGGACACGACCTGGGTGCACGCCATCCCGATGCCGGTGCCGCACACCCGCCCGATCAGCGTCACGGTGAGCGGCAATCGCACCGACCTGATCGACGCCATGTCGGTCTGGAAGCCGCACACCCAGGTGCCCGCGAACGCACTGCACCTGCTCGAGTACCGCCTGCAGGAGGTCGGCGAGTCCGTGGTCGGGTTCGTGCTGCTGATTCCGCACTACTTGGCCGACACTGAGTACCCGGCCGCGGCCGTGACTTCGCTCGAGAGTGTGAGCGCCGCGACCGGCCTGATCTTCCCGACCGACCGGCTGCGTGAGGAGAATCGCGACTTCCTCGGCAAGATCGACGGGCAGGTTGCGAACAACCCGGAGCTGGCACGCCTGGTCGGAACGCTCGAGGAGCGTCACGACAGCTACATGGAAGACAACCCGCTCCGATCCCCGCTCACCGACGAGGATGGCGAACTGCCGACCGCAGACGAGATCGCGGCCGAGCTGCAGAACTTCCTGGCTATCCGCCGCAACGGGGACAGCGAACAGCCCCTCGCCTGAGCGGATGCCGCCCGCCGGTAGATTGAGTCGGTGAACTCGCGGCGATCTTGGCTGATCTTCGGGATCGCGGCGTTCGCATACCTCGTCGCCGTTCTGCAGCGCAGTTCCTTCGGCGTCGCCGGCGTGGAAGCCACCGAGCGATTCGGCGTGGCGGCGGCTGCCCTCTCGACCCTGGCGGTGGTGCAGCTCGCCGTCTACGCCGTTCTGCAGGTTCCGGTGGGGGTGGCCATCGACCGGGTCGGTCCGCGCTTCCTCATCACCCTGGGTGCCTGCCTGATGCTTGCGGGGCAGGCGACACTCGCCATCGCCCCGAACCTCGGGGTCGCGATTGTGGCGCGCGCCCTTGTCGGAGCCGGCGATGCGATGACCTTCATCTCCGCCATCCGCTTGCTCTCGTCCTGGTTCGGCGGCAGATCGCTGCCCATCGCCAGCCAGTGGTTGGGCACGACGGGGCAGATCGGCCAGGTGCTGTCGGCCCTGCCGTTCTCCTTCGCACTGCACGCTTTCGGGTGGACGCCCGCATACCTGAGCGCCGCATCGCTGTCCGTGGTCGCGGCTGTCGTGGTGCTGGTCGTCGTGCGCAACTACCCGCCGGAGACCGGGCCGATCGTGATCCCGCCCGAACGGGTGCCCCCACTACGGCAACTGCGAGACGCTCTGGCGCGACCCGGCACCCAACTGGGGTTCTGGTCGCACTTCGTGAGTCAGTCGTCTGGCACGATGTTCACCCTGCTGTGGGGCTTTCCGTTCCTCTCCGTTGCGCTCGGCTACGGGCCGCAGGGCGCGGCGCTGCTGCTCACCTACATCGTCGCGGTGGCTGCGGTGTGCGGACCGCTGCTCGGGCTGATGTCCGCTCGCTTCCCACTGCGGCGCAGCAACATCGTCATCGTGATTGTGACCGCGATGGGGATCGCCTGGGGCTTCGTGCTGGCGTGGCCGGGGCATCCGCCCCTGTGGATGATCATCGTGCTGCTCACCGTGATCTCGATCGGCGGCCCCGGCTCTTTGATCGGTTTTGACTTCGCTCGCACCTTCAATCCCACGCGGGCACACGGATCGGCAACCGGGGTCGTGAATGTCGGCGGATTTCTCGCCTCGTTCGTTCTCGTGTTCTTTGTCGGTGTCGTGCTCGACGTGATCGACAGCAGTCAGGGCGGCAGCGGGATCCCCTCGGAGCTGTATTCATTCGACGCGTTCCGCATCGCCTTCCTGGTTCAATACCTGGTGGTCGGGGCCGGGATGGTTTTCCTGTTCCGTGCCCGTAAACGCACCCGACGTCGCCTGCACGCCGAGGAGGGAATAGAAGTCGCCCCCCTCTGGGTTTCATTGGTGCGGGCATGGCGCAGCGGGCGCCGATAGCACCGTGGGGGACAACTGGCGGGCTGCCCTCCCAACTCGTGCAATAATTGAGTACGAGACCCGGTCTAGTTGACGGTGTTGGAGTTCCGATTGCGGGCGCTCTGGCACTGGACTTGACAAGGGTCTTAGTGCTGTCGAAAAACGAACTGCCCAGTCGGCGGACGCTCCAGAAGAGCGTCGGCCAAGCGGCGGAACGAACAGCCCAAAACCACTGAAAGGTGTTCGAATGGCAACCCGAACCAAGACTGCGCCCGATGGCGTTCCGGCCGAGGCGGTCACTCCCGACTCCGTGGCCAAGCCAGCGCGCAAGACCGCGGCCAAGGCAACGGCGCCCGCCGCGGTAGCGACCAAGACGACGACGAAGGCAGCTCCTGCCGCTAAGGCGACGACCAAGGCGGCTCCCGCTGCCAAGGCGCCGGCGAAAACCGCGGCCAAGGCCGCTCCGAAGGCGGGCTCCAAGGCCGCCAAGGCGACCGCCGCCGGTGACGACGACGCTGTCGAGGATGCCGATGAGCCAATCGACCTGGAGGATGTCGTCGACGACGACGAGATCGAGGCCGTAGTGGTCGTGGCCGAAGTTGAGGTGGCGGAGGTCGCTGAAGTCGACCCCGACGCCGAAGACACCGACGATGACGACGAGAAGTCAACGAGTAAGGATGAGGAGCTGCCCACCGGAGCCCTCGTGCTCTCGCTGGTAGACGACGAAGACGAAGTTCCCGTCTACTCCTCGGCGATCACCGGCGCGACAGCCGACCCCGTGAAGGACTACCTGAAGCAGATCGGTAAGGTCGCGCTCCTGAACGCGGCTGAAGAGGTCGAGCTCGCCATGCGCATCGAGGCCGGACTGTTCGCGGAGGACAAGCTCGCGAACACGCCGAACCTCACCAAGGAGCTCGAGCGTGAGCTGCGCTGGGTGGCCAAGGACGGCCAGCGTGCCAAGAGCCACTTGCTCGGTGCGAACCTTCGCCTCGTCGTGTCGCTCGCGAAGCGTTACACCGGTCGCGGCATGCAGTTTCTGGACTTGATCCAGGAGGGCAACCTGGGCCTCATCCGTGCCGTCGAGAAGTTCGACTACACCAAGGGTTTCAAGTTCTCCACCTACGCCACCTGGTGGATCCGCCAGGCGATCACCCGCGCGATGGCCGACCAGGCCC
>JBDUEC010000200.1:0-4352 GCA_040002655.1 Rhodoglobus sp.
CGTTCGGGGTCTATCTGGCCTACATCTACTTCTCAACGACGATGTCGCACGATCTCCTTGATGCGGCCCGCATCGACGGCGCCGGTGAACTGTTGGTATTTACGAGAATCGCCATGCCACTGGCCACCCCCGTGATCGCGCTCGTCGGCTTCTTCAACTTTGTTGGCAACTGGAACAACTATTTCCTACCGTTCATCACGCAGCCCGGGTCGCGAAAGATGCCCGTGCAGGTGGGCCTGGCGGAGTTGATCTCGAGCACGCCCGTGTTCAACCCGACCAATGTCGCGTCGCTCACGATCAGCCTTCCCCAGTTGGCGCTCGCGACACTCATTTCCGTGGCTCCCGTGCTGATCGTTTTCCTGTTCTCGCAGCGATTCCTGGTGACCGGGCTGACGGCTGGCGCGACGAAAGGATGAGCCGTTGGTTTGGAATGGCGTGTCGCATCCGCAATTCCTTTGAGCGCGACTAGGACCGCGACGACGTTCGCTCGCACCGGCTTCGCTCCGGGACGTTGGGTGAGCCGTGTGCTCGCCAGCGCGATCGTCATCTTCTTCGTGCTGTTCTTCGAGACCCCCCTCGCGTGGCTTTTGCTCGCTCCGACGAAGTCCACCACACAACTCAATGGACTCCACGGCGAGCAGCCGTTCAGCCTCGGCTCGTTCGCTCAACTCGCTGAAAACTGGAATGGGTTGGTTGGGTTCCAGAACGGCATCATCTGGACCTGGCTGGGGAATTCGTTGCTCTACTCCGTGCCCGCGTTGGTGCTCGCGCTCGTCGTGACGATACCTGCCGGATACGCGCTCGCGATGTTCACCTTCAGGTTTCGCCGGGTGCTGCTCGCCGCGACCCTCATCGTGATGTTGCTCCCGTTCACAGCGCTCGTGCTTCCGACCTTCCTCGAGCTCAGTTTCGTGCACCTCATCGGATCGCCTTTGGCGGTGATCCTCCCCTTCTCGCTCTTCCCGTTCGGCGTTTATCTGGCATATATCTACTTCTCCACGAGCATCTCGCGCGACGTGCTCGACGCTGCGCGCATCGACGGCGCGAGCGAGATCAGAGTCTTTCGGGGCATCGCGCTGCCGCTGGCCACCCCGGTCATCGCACTTGTGGGATTCTTCAACTTCGTCACGAACTGGAACAACTACTTCCTGCCCTTCGTGACCCAACCGGGGTCGACGAGGATGCCGGTGCAGGTCGGTCTGACGGAATTGTTCTCGAACGGGATCAGCCATCCTCAGTTGGCGCTCGCGACGATCATCGCAGTTGCGCCAGTGCTGATCATCTTCCTGTTCTCGCAGCGATTCCTGGTGAGCGGCTTGACGGCTGGCGCCGCCAAGGAGTGACGCGCCAGTTCGGCACGGGCCGCCGGGCTCGCGCCGACAAGCGAGCCGACTACTCGAGCTGACGGCGCGCCCGAAGGCTCAGGATGCCGCGGCCGGGTCGTCGGGGCGTCGTCGCGCCCAGGCGAGCGCGATGTGCCGTTTCATGGCAGCGGACGAACGCTCGGGGTCGCCGGCCACAATCGCCTCCATGATGTCGCGGTGCTCATCGATCGTCTCGCGTGGCACGACGTTGTGGGGCGTCCCCGTGAAGCGGCTGCTCTCCCGTGCACGCGCGAACAGGATGCGGGTGATGTTGGAGGCCAGCCGGTTACCGGACTGCTCCATGATCGCGTAGTGGAACGCGGCATCCGCTTCGTTGTATGCCTCGAGGTCGCCGGTGTGGCGCTCGGTCTCGTCGTACGCGCGCCGCAGCTCAGCACCGAGCTCTGGGGTCTGCCGTTCGGCCGCGGATGCCGCCATCGAACCCTCGAGGCTGGCGCGCACGACGGACAGCTCGTCGAGCACACCGAGGGAGTCATCGTGGTCGACGAGCGCAGACAGAACCACAGGGTCGAGCACGTTCCAGGAGCTCGGCGGGTTCACCGAGGTGCCCCGGCCCTGTGCAACCGTGAGCAGGCCCTTCTCCTCCACGCGCTTGACCGACTCGCGGATCACCGTGCGGCTGACCCCGAACTGCTGGCTCAGCAGACCCTCGGGCGGCAGCACCTCACCGGGGCCGAGTTCGCCCGTCACGATCGCACTGACGAGGTCGGAAACCACGGCAACGCCGAGCCGTGCAGCGGGGGTGCGGGGTGCCCCGTCTCCGAACGGCGATCGCGCCGCGGAGGAGTTGCGTTGCGGCTCAACCGTCATAGGTCTCAGTGTAGGTCCGGGCTCCATCGGCCGCCCCGCGTCAGGGTTCGACGCGTTCGGCCACGTCGCCGGAGGCGAGGTGCAGGCCGGCGCGGCTCGGGCGAACGTGCGGCCCCTGCTTGATGAGCCAGCCGGCCTCGATGGCCCCGTGGTCGGCGATCGCACCCTCGTCGAGTTCCATGCCGGCGCCGGGCTGGTCGCCGAGCACGATGCCGCCATCCGCGTATTCGATGTCGAGAGTTACCCCGAACGGGCTGCCGAGATCCTGCACTTCTGCGGAGAGATGATTGGGAATCGCGGCCGCAGCGTGCGCGACCGCGCCGTTCGCGCTCAGCCCGACCGGGCTCATCGGGAGGTCGCGGGAGTGCGCCGCCAGTGCCACGCGCAAGAAGTGCGTCACGCCCCAGTTCGCGCCAGCCTGCACCACGTCGATGGCGCCGGCGTCGAGCAGGGGGCGGTACTGCTCGAGTCCAGTCAGGTTCTCGCCGGTCGCGACGCCCGCGCGTACTGAGGCCGAGAGGCGGGCGTGCCCGGCGGCATCCCAGCGGCGCAAGGGCTCCTCGATCCAGGTCAGGTCGTACACCTGCTCGATCCGGGATACGTAGCGCACCGCCTGCTTCAGGTTCCAGGACTCGTTCGCGTCAAGCATGAGTGCCGGGCGCGCTGCGTTGGCCGCCAGCGCGTCAGACATGATTCCGAGGCGACGGATGTCCGTGTCGACGTCGCGGCCGCCCTTCAGTTTGCCGCTGCTGAATCCACGCTCGGCCAGCGAGCCGTAGAACGTCGCGAGGCCCTCGTCGTCGAGCGCGATGTCGAGCCCGGAGGCGTAGCCTGCGACGAAACGGTCAGCCCCGCCGAGAAGGCGCCACAGTGGTTCGCCGGCCAGCTTCGCCTTGAGATCCCACAGGGCGGTGTCCAGTGTGCCGATACCGCCGAAGGTCACGCCAACGTGACCCTGCTTGAAGACTCTGGCCAGCATCCGGTCGTAGAGCGTTGTGACGGCGCGGGGGTCCTGGCCCTCGATCGCCGGGAAGATGCGGTCGATGCCCTCGTGGGACCCGGTGGCCACGCCGCTCACGCCCTCATCGGTTTCGATGATCACGACTGGGACCTCGGTGATGCCGGATTGGACGAACCCGTTAACATCCCCGACGGGTCGGCCCCAGTCGTGATAGCTGCGCAACAAGCGGAAGCCCGTGATTTTCATCATCGTCCTTGACGGTCTGTGCGGCAGTTGCGCGCTCAAACAGCATACATCACATGTCCTACCCTGTGCGAAGTGTTCCCGGGGTGCGCGACACCCGAGGCGCGCGCGTCAGCCGAGCTCGCGAAGCCGGGCGTCGATCGCCGGCAGGAAAGCGGATGCCCACACCCGGTATCCGCGATCGTTCGGGTGGAAGAAGTCGGCGGCGACATCCCGCAGCGCGGTCTTGGCCCCGGTCTGCTTCCTGGTGGCGGCGTACAGGGGCGCGAGGGTCAGGCCCGCTTGCTCCGCCAACCGACGCACGATCGCGCCAGCCGCTCGGGCATCCCGCTCCGCCTGGCCGAAGTAGAACGCGGGAACGTCGGCCACGATCGCGTGCCCGGGCAGGGCGGCGATCACGATCTTCGCCTCGCGCTCAAACCGCTTCGCGTCGAACCCGGCAATGTCGTTGGCGCCGATCGCGACCGTGAGGATGTCCGGCTGCAGCTTTGCGAGTGCCGGCAGCTGGTCGGCGATCACCTCGCGCAGCCGCCCGCCCGACACGCTCAGGTTGACCACGCGCACCGTGCGCCCGGTCTCCTGCTGGATGTGCCGCGCCAGGATGCCGACGTAACCGCGGTTCGGCAGGCTGGCCCCGATACCCTGTGCCGCCGAGTCGCCGATCGCCACGTAGAGCAGGTCGCCGGCCTTCTTGCGCTCCTCGCGCCAGAACTTGGAGTGCACCGGGATGGCGTCGGCCATGCGCACCCTGCCCATCGCCTGGCGGCGGCGCAGCAGTCGCATCCCGACCAGCCCGGCCACGACGGAGAGCACGAGCACCCCAGCCAGGATCGCGAACAACACCACCCTGCAACGCTAGCCGTCGTTCGACGCCCCATCGCCCGTGTACTAAACTCTCTCCCGGAACCGTGTCCGAGCGGCCGAAGGTGCAACTCTCGAAAAGTTGTGTGGGT
>JBDUEC010000201.1:0-4324 GCA_040002655.1 Rhodoglobus sp.
TCACGGCGAAGTCTCCGGTCGAGAGGGAGGCGGCCAGCCGCAGCTCGGCATCCACCTTGGATCTGGTTTGTGCGATCAGGGCCTCGACGATCTGCGGCAGCACCGGCCCGTGGCTGCACAGCACGGCAGTGCGCTTCTTGCGCAGGCGCTTCGCCACGATCTCGTCAACGGATGCCGCCGAGCCGTCGTACGCGTCCTGGCTGATGTCGTCCGTGGCCTTCACCGGCAGCTGGGTCAGCCGAGCGAGCGGATCGACCGTCGCGAGGCACCTGGCCGCCGTCGAGCTGATGAGTTTCTCCGGCGAGAACGCCGCGATGCCCTTGGCGATGCCCACCGACTGGTCGACGCCGCGCTGCATGAGTGGACGGGTGGAGTCGGGGCCGTCCCACAGCTCGGGGGCGACGGCCTTGCCGTGGCGCGCCACGACGATCGCGAACGTGCGGGCGTTGCCCTTCTTGAGCCGCTTGACGAACCGGTCGATGATCTCGAGGTCGTGCTCGTAGCTGAGCTTCTTGCGCGCCTTGTCGAGGTCGAGCCACTCGAGGGCCGCGATTTCGTCGTTGGGCACGAACTTGGCGAGCTCGAGGGCGTGGTCGTCGATCTCCGCCGACCAGTAGTACACGATCTTGTCGCGGCCGGAAGGCAGCACGTACTGGACAGTTCCGAGCGGGGCACCGAGGGTGACGGCAAGTCCGGTCTCCTCCGCGATCTCGCGCACGGCCGTCTCCGGCAGAGTCTCACCAGGGTCGAGCTTGCCCTTGGGGAGCGAGACATCCGCTCGGTCGCCCCGGTGCACCACCAGGATGCGCGCCTTGCCATCAACCAGGCGCCAGCACAGTGCCCCCGCCGCGAGAACAGGGGGCTGGCCGGTCACCGGCGAACCCCGCTGCGCTTCCGCTGTGAGATCTGCCTCATGAGAACATTCTGCATGTCGGCCAGCGGGCCGCCGGCCTCGTCGCGGCTGTGTCGCGACCAGGTGCCGTCGGAGTCGAGATGCCACGAGGAGGTCTCCTCCGACATCGCCAGGTCGAAGAGGTCGCCGAGTTCCTTCAGGTGGTCGTCGCTCACGATGCGCACCAGCGCCTCGACCCTGCGGTCGAGGTTGCGGTGCATCATGTCGGCGCTGCCGATGAAGACCTGCGGGTCGCCGGCGTTGTGGAACCAGAAGATGCGGGAGTGCTCCAGGTAGCGACCGAGAACCGAGCGCACCCGGATGTTCTCGCTGAAACCCTCGACGCCCGGCTTCAGGCCGCAGATGCCGCGAACCACGAGCTCCACCGGCACGCCGGCGTTGCTCGCCCGGTACAGCGCGTCGATGATCGCCTCGTCCACGATCGAGTTGAGCTTGATGCGGATGCCGCTCGGCAGACCGTTGCGCGCATTCTCCGCCTCGGTGGCGATCCGCTTGAGCAGCCCCTTGCGCAGGTGCAGCGGGGCGACAAGCAGGCGCTTGAACTTCTTCTCAATGGCGTAGCCCGACAGCTCGTTGAACAGGCGGGTCAGGTCTTTGCCGACCTGGTCATCCGCTGTCAGAAGACCGAGGTCTTCGTAGATGCGGCTGGTCTTCGGGTTGTAGTTGCCCGTGCCGATGTGGCTGTAGTGGCGCAGCGCGCCGTGCTCGCGTCGCACCACGAGGGCGAGCTTGCAGTGGGTCTTCAGCCCCACCAGGCCGTACACAACGTGCACGCCGGCCTTCTCGAGTTTGCGCGCCCAGCTGATGTTGGCCGTCTCGTCGAAGCGTGCCTTGATCTCCACGAGGGCGAGCACGGCCTTGCCCGCCTCTGCGGCGTCGATCAGTGCCTCCACGATCGGGCTGTCACCGCTGGTGCGGTAGAGCGTCTGCTTGATGGCCAGCACGTTCGGATCGGCGGCGGCCTGCTCCAGAAAGCTCTGCACGCTGGTGGAGAACGATTCGTACGGGTGGTGCAGCAGGATGTCCTGCGCGGCGATCGAGGCGAAGATGTCCGGCGGCTCGTTGGGCTCGGTCGGCAGCAGGTTCACACTCGTGTTCGGCAGGTACCGCGGAAACTTGAGCGCCGGCCGGTCGATGCGGGTCAGCTGGAACAGCCCGCCGAGATCGAGCGGCGCAGGCAGGCGGTAGACCTCCTGCTCGGTGATCGCGAGTTCGCGCACCAGCAGGCCGAGGGTCACCTCGTCCATGTCGTCCGTGATCTCGAGCCGGATCGGCGGGCCGAAACGGCGGTTGAGGATCTGCTTCTCGAGCGCCTGGATGAGGTTCTCCGACTCGTCCTCGTCGACATCGACGTCTTCGTTGCGGGTGACGCGGAACTCGTGGTGCTCGAGGATCTGCATGCCGGGGAACAGGTCGCCCAGGTGATTGGAGATCAGGTCTTCGAGCGGGATGAAGCGCAGCTGGCCGCTCGCGTCATCCGGCAACTGGATGAAGCGCGGCAGCACCGAGGGCACCTTGAGCCGCGCGAACTCCTCCTTGGCCGTCTTCGGGTTACGCACCCGAATGGAGAGGTTGAGCGAGAGGCCCGAGATGTAGGGGAACGGGTGCGCGGGGTCGACGGCCAGCGGCATGAGCACCGGAAAGATCTGGCTCGCGAAGATCTCGTCGATGCGCTCGCGGTCGGCCTCGCCGAGGTCGGCCCAGGTCTCGATGTGGATGTTGGCCGCGTCGAGGGCGGGCTTCACCGAGTCGCGGAACAGGTGGGCATGACGCTCCTGCAGCACGTGGGCGGCGCGTGCGATGTCTGCGAGCACGTCCACGGGGGCGCGACCGATATTCGTGGGGACGGCGAGCCCGGTGGCGATGCGGCGCTTGAGGCCAGCGACGCGCACCATGAAGAATTCGTCGAGGTTGCTCGAGAAGATCGCGAGGTAGTTGGCGCGCTCCAGAATCGGCAGGCTCTCGTCTTCGGCGAGTTCGAGCACTCGCTGGTTGAAGGCCAGCCAGCTCAGCTCGCGATCGAGGTAGCGGTCGAAGGGCAGTGTGCCGTCGTCCACGCTCGATGACTCGTCGACGTCGTACTCGTCGAGGGAGTCGGTGACGACGCTTCCGTCGGCGATCGGGCTTTCGCTGTCCATTTGTTTATCCTGCCACCCTCGCGTGAACTCGCGATTAACTCCCCGTTCCGTCCATCGACGCTCATCTATGCTGTGGGAATGCACAAGCCCACCGTTCTCTTCGTCTGCGTGCACAACGCCGGGCGCTCGCAGATGGCCGCCGGCTTTGCGACCGCCCTCTCCCGGGGCGCGATCGAGGTGCGCTCCGGAGGCTCAGAGCCCGGCGACCAGATCAACCCCGTGGCGATCGCGGCCATGGCTGAAGAAGGCATCGACATCTCGCAGGGCGTGCCCCAGCTCATGACCACCGAACAGGTGCGCGACTCCGATGTCGTGATCACCATGGGCTGCGGCGACGTCTGCCCAATCTTCCCGGGCAAGCGCTACGAGGACTGGGAGCTCGAGGATCCGGCCGGCAAAGACCTTGAGACGGTGCGCCGCGTGCGCGACGACATCCGGGGTCGCGTGGAGGCCCTTCTCGTCGCGCTCGAAAGCGCCTAGCGCGTGTAGTGATACTGGATGTCGACGCTCGCATCCACGAAACCGAGTTCGCGATAGAGGCGCACCGCCGCTTCGTTGTCGGCCTCGACGTACAGGTGTGCGGTGTGGATGCCACGCTCGGCCAGGCGCGCGAAGCCGGCCGCCATGAGCAGTCGCCCCAGACCCTCGTGCTGGTGCGCTGGGTCGACCCCGACCACGTAGAACTCGCCGTCCTTAGCAGGCGCCGCGCTCGCCGGTTCCGACGCGTCGCGAAGCGACGTGGCGGCCGTGCGTGCGTGGACCTTGAGCCAGACGTAGCCGATCAGCGCCCCGTCCCGGTGCAGCAGCAGCAAGTCGGCTGGGTCGAACCACGGTTCGGCCATGGTGGTCTCGAGGTCGGCGCGGGTGATGGCGCCCTGTTCGGGGTGCGACGCGAAGGTGCGCGCGTTGAGGGCGAGCCAGGCATCCGCATCCGCCGGGGTGAAGGCGTCGCCGCCCGGTGAACCCGCGGGCAGGTTCTCCAGGCGCAGGTGCAGCAGGGTGCGCACGGCCTCGAGCTTGTGGTGACGCGCGAGTGCGCGGGAGGCGGGGTGGTCGCCGTGCGCCCAGAACAGCTTCGAACCCCCGGCGCCCCCGCGTGCAGGATGCGTGAGCATGTCAAGCATGCGGGCCCCGTGACCGTGGCCGCGGGCGTCCGGGTCCACGACGAACTCACTCGCGGCGCGGGAGTCGAGGGCGGCACCGACGCGGTTACCGGCTGCGTCGAACTCCCAGACCAGCTGCCGCTCGCCGTGGGCCAGCTCGACCAGGGCGC
>JBDUEC010000202.1:0-4290 GCA_040002655.1 Rhodoglobus sp.
TGCTCGATGCTCTCTAAGGCGAGCGTAGTAGAGGAGTGCTGGTGGCGGGGAGGGCTTGCCTCCCCGCCACCAGCGTGTGTGGTGCAGTTGCTAACGGGCTCGGTTAGAGGCCGATCTCCGCTGCGGTCCAGTAGCCCGTGTCAACCAGGGCCTCCTTGACGTTGTCCTTGATGACCGGCACCGGCTGGAGCAGGAAGGACGGAACAACGAGCTTGCCGTTGTCGTACGTCTTGGTGTCGTTGATCTCCGGCTCCTTGCCACCGAGGACGGCAATGGCCATCTTGGCCGCTACCTTCGCGAGCTCGCGAGTGTCCTTGAAGATGGTGCCGTACTGCTCACCGGAGAGGATCGCCTTGACGGAGTCAACTTCGGCGTCCTGGCCGGAGATGATCGGCCAGCCCTCGCCCACCGTGTAGCCGGCGTCCGTCAGCGCGGAGATGATTCCACGCGAAAGGCCGTCGTACGGGGAGAGAACAGCGTTGACCTTGCTGCCGTCCGAGTAGGTGGACGTCAGGATGTCCTCCATGCGGCTCTGGGCAACTTCGCCGTCCCAACGAAGGGTTGCAACGGTGGTGAAGTCGGTCTGGCCGCTCTTGACAACCAGCGTGCCGTCATCGATCAGCGGCTGGAGGATGTCCATTGCGCCGTTGAAGAAGAAGGTTGCGTTGTTGTCGTCAGGCGAACCCGCGAACAGCTCGATGTTGAACGGACCCTTGGGGGCATCCGGGCTCGCCTTGCCGGTGAGATCCGTCAGGCCAAGGCCGCTCAGGAGTTCCCAGGCCTGCTGCTGGCCGACCAGGAAGTTGTCGAACGTCGCGTAGTAGTTGACGTTCTCCGAGTCGCGGATCAGGCGGTCGTATGCGATGACCGGGATGCTGCCATCCGCGGCTTCCTGCAGAACGTTCGTGAGCGTGGTGCCGTCGATCGCGGCGATGATCAGGGCCTTTGCGCCCTTGGTGATCATGTTCTCGACCTGGCTGACCTGGGTGGGGATGTCGTCCTCTGCGTACTGCAGGTCGACGGTGAAGCCCTCAGCCTCGAGGGTCTTCTTGAGTGCATCGCCATCCGCGATCCAACGCTCTGACGACTTCGTGGGCATTGCGACGCCGATGAGGCCGCCTTCTCCGCCACCCGAGTCGCCGCCGGTGCTTGCAGCCGGGGCGCAGGCCGCGAGGCCAGCAACCATGGCTCCAGCAGCAACGAGGGAGAGTAGTGCTCTCTTCTTCACTGTGTTTCCTTTCGGTTAATGGACGTCATTGTCAGTTGTGGTGCTACCCGACCCGACTTCGTCCATGAAAGTCGAGTCCCTGTCAGGGACGAGGTCCCTGCAAGTCTCATGTGGTCTCCGCGAGCTGCCCGCGTGGGCTCTGCCCGTAGACGTTCTGGTACCGGTGGAAGAGCGAGTCGATGTGCTGCTGCTCGATGGGGACGAGCGGCCCCGACTGCGAGGCGATGAGCACCGTACGGGCGACGTCTTCGACCATGACGGCTGCCTTCACCGCGTCGCGTGCATCGCGGCCGATCGTGAACGGGCCGTGATTGCGCATCAACACCGCCCGTGACCGGTGGCCGGTCAGCGTCTCGACGATGCCGCGGCCGATCGAGTCGTCACCGATGATCGCGAAGGGGCCGACGGGAATCTCGCCACCGAACTCGTCGGCCATGGCGGTGATCACGCACGGGATTGCCTCCCCGCGCGCCGCCCATGCGGTGGCGTACGCGGAGTGGGTGTGCACGATGCCGCCGACGTGCGACATGTTGCGATAGACGTAGGCGTGTGCTGCGGTGTCGCTCGATGGCTCACGGTCACTACCGGGGGTGTCGGGGATGACGACACCGTCGAGATCGCACACGATCATGTTCTCGGGGCGCAACTCGTCGTAGGAGACGCCGCTCGGCTTGATCACGAACACATCAGCACCGGGAACCCGGCCGGAGACGTTGCCACCGGTCCAGACGACAAGACCGTTTCGCACGAGTTCGGCGTGAAGCGCCGATACCTCTTCGCGAGTTCTCGCGATGGCAACTTCGACCTCGGGGCTCAGCGCACTCGTGCCGCGAGACTGACTCGCTCGCTCGCTCGTGCTGGGCATGAGACTCCGTTGTCCGTGGTCTTGTGGAAGCCGTGAAGCGGATGTGACCGTTTCACATGACGGCCATCAGAATACACGCGAAACGGTCACATCTGTCAAGCGGAACGGCAGCGCGAACGGTCACCGAATGGTCACGATCCGGTCGGGAGCGCGGCAGTGGATCGACGGACCACCAGTTCGGGCACGATCTGGGCGTGATCCAGGGCGCCACCCTGCAGCTCGGCGAGCAGCAGCGACACGGCCCTGCGGCCGATCTCTGTGAAGTTCTGTCGCACAGTTGTGAGCGGCGGGTAGAAGTGAGCCGCCTCCGGGATATCGTCGAACCCCACGACGCTGATGTCTCCGGGCACAGAGAGCCCCGAGTCCCAGCAGGCGTGGATGAAGCCAAGCGCCATCTGGTCATTGCTCGCGAATAGCGCGGTGAAATCCCGGAATTTCAGAAGTTCGAGGCCCGCGTAGTACCCGAAGTGGGCGCTCCAGTCACCGAGGATCGGTGCGCGGGTTCGCAGGTCGGCATCGTTGATCGCCTCGAGGTAGCCCTGCATTCGAGCCTCGGCCTCAATCCAGTCCTGGGGGCCGGAGAGATGCATGATCTCGCTGTGCCCGAGGTCGATGAGGTGCTGGGTGGCCATCCGCCCGCCGGCCACCTGGTCGACGGACATGCTGTGCTCACTGACGAGATCCGCGTTCTGAAGCGTCACGTATGGCACGGTGATCTCGAGCTCGTGAATCGCCTCGAGCACCCGCACCTGCGGAGCGATGATCACGATCGCTTCGACCGCCTGGGTGCGCATCTGGTCGAGCGCGGCCCTGATCGACGGGTACTCGTTGGACGCGATGCTCGTGACAGTGATGCGGTAGCCAGCATCCCGGGCGGCGTGCTCGATGGCGGTCACGCTCGTCGTCGGCCCGTAGTGGGCGGTCTGCGAGGTCAGTACGCCGATCGTGCGGGAACGGCTCGTTACCAGCGCGCGGGCCGCCTGGTTGGGTCGGTATCCGATCTCGCGGATGACGTCGAGCACGCGCTGCTTCGTGGAGTCACGGATGCTCGGATGCTCATTGAGCACCCGAGAGACGGTCTGGTACGAGACGCCAGCCAGTCGTGCCACATCACGGATGTTGGGCGCGCGAACCTTCTCCGGCTCCATGTGGTTCGTCCGCACTCCGTTGTTTGTGTACGTTCACATTAGTGGTCCCATTATGCACGCATGGACCCAAGCGGACGACCCCGCGCTAGAGGCCCTGGGCGAGGCGGTAGTACGCCGCGTTCCAGCGCACTTCCCGCTGGAAGTCGCGCAGGGTGGTGCTCTCGTCGATGACCAGCAACTCCGTGCCCGCCATCTCTGCGAAGTCCCTGAACACGTCAACGTCGACCGCCGTAGTCATGACGGTGTGGTGCGCGGCGCCGGCGGTCAGCCAGGCCGCAGCCGAGGTGGCGAAGTCGGGCTGGGGGATCCACACGGCGCGCCCAACGGGCAGCTTCGGCAGCGGGGCATCCAGCGGCACATTCTCGACGACGTTCGCCACCAGGCGGAAGCGGTCGCGCATGTCGCTCATCGCCACGACCACCGCGGGCCCGGGGTCGGCGGTGAAGACCAGGCGCACCGGGTCCTCCTTGCCGCCGATACCAAGGGGGTGGATCTCCAGGCTCGCCTTCTCCGAGCTCAGCGACGGGCTGACCTCGAGCATGTGGGCGCCCAGGATCTTCTCCTCACCGGGCGTGAGGTGGTAGGTGTAGTCCTCCATGAGGCTCGCGCCGCCGGGCAGGCCTGCGCCCATGACGTTCGCGACTCGCACGAGCACGGCCGTTTTCCAGTCGCCCTCCGCTCCGAAACCGTAGCCGTCGGCCATGAGCCGCTGCACGGCAAGGCCCGGCAGCTGGCGCAGTGCGCCGAGATCCTCGAAGCTCGTGGTGAACGCGGAGAAACCGCCGGCTTCGAGGAACGAGCGCAGCCCGAGCTCGATCGCGGCTCCGTAGCGCAGGGATTCGTGTCTGTCGCCATCCTTGAGGAGGGCGGGAACCACGTCGTAGGTCTCGAGGTACTCATCGACCAGGGCGTCGATGTCCGCGTCGGAGGAGGCGTGCACGGCATCCGCCAGCTCGTTCACGCCCCAGGTGTTCACCTGCACGCCGAAACGGATCTCGGCTTCGGTCTTGTCGCCCTCGGTGACCGCGACGAAGCGCATGTTGTCGCCG
>JBDUEC010000203.1:0-4247 GCA_040002655.1 Rhodoglobus sp.
AGCGCAAGTCCGAAGCGCAGGTCTCCGCCGGGAAGCACCGCACCATGCGCGCCGCCAAGGTGGAGAAGGCGAACATCGCCCTCGCGGACGCAGAGGCAAGACTGCGCGCGGAGAAGAGCATCCGCGTCGAGCTCCCCGGCACGGCCGTGCCCGCCGGACGCACCGTGCTCGAGCTGGACGCCCGGCCCCGGCCGGTCATCCTCCGCGGTCCGGAGCGCGTCGCGCTCGTCGGGGCGAACGGCGCTGGCAAGACCACGCTGCTGGAGCAGATCGTGCACGGCGGGCCCGAGGTGCTGTTCCGCACGGATGCGATCGGCTACCTGCCGCAGCGGCTCGACACTCTCCATGACGACGCGACGGTGCTGGAGAACATCGAGTCCGTTGCTCCTGAGAGCGATCCGAACGAGATCCGGGCGCAACTGGCGCGGTTCCTCATCCGTGGAGACAACGTGAATCGGCCGGTCGCGCAGCTCTCGGGGGGCGAACGATTTCGGGTCGCGCTCGCGCGCATCCTGCTCGCCGACCGGCCGCCCCAGCTGTTGCTGCTCGATGAGCCGACCAATAGTCTCGACCTGGCCAGCGTCTCGCAGTTGGTGGATGCGATCGCCGCCTATCGCGGAGCGCTCATCCTGGTCAGTCATGACTACACCTTCCTCGAGCAACTCGGGCTCGATCGCTGGCTGGAGGTGGACCCGGTGGCGGGCCTGTCGGAGCGCGCGATCGGCCACTCTGGGGACACCCCAAATTCGCTCGGCGCCACTACCCTGTGACCATGAGTGACAAGACACCCGACAACGACGTCGATGGAATCTCCGAAGAGACCGCACAGATGGTCGGCAATGCCGAAGCTCTCACGGTCGCTGGCATGCAATCGGACCTGCGGATTCCCGTCGCAGCGAACACCGGCGCGGTCGCGGCGGTCGGCCTCGACCTTCAGGTGGGCAAGGTCGTCCCCCGCAAGCAGGTGTTCTCCTGGGCACTGTGGGACTGGGCGACGCAGCCGTTCAACTCGGTGATCCTCACCTTCGTGTTCACGGCGCTCTACCTGACGACGGACACGTTCATTGACCCGACGGTCGCAGCTCTGGGCGAGGGCAACCCCACCTACGATCGGGCGCTCTCCGCCCTGTCGAGCCAGTACGGCGTAGCGATCTTCATTGCCGGCGCCCTCATCGCCATCCTCGCTCCGGTGCAGGGCCAGCGGGCGGACACCGCCGGCCGCCGCAAACTCTGGCTCGGCATCAGCACGGGCGTGCTCGTGGTCTGCATGGCGCTGCTGTTCTTCGTGCAGGCGGCGCCTCCGTTCTTCGTCCTCGGCATCTCCCTCATTGCCCTCGGCAGCGTGTTCAGCGAAATCGCCGGCGTCAACTACAACGCCATGCTGGTGCAGGTCTCTACGCGCAAGACGATCGGCCGCATCAGCGGGCTTGGTTGGGGCCTCGGCTACCTCGGCGGCATCGTGGCGCTGATCCTCGTCGTGGTCTTCACCAAGCTCGACTGGTTCGGGATGTCCACCGACAACGGCATGGCGTTCCGGGTCATCGCGCTCGGCTGTGCGGCCTGGGCGATCATCTTCAGCATCCCGATCTTCCTGAACGTGCCGGAGGCTCCGCCCGCGCCGAACCGGCCGAAGGTGAGCATCCTGCGGAGTTACGTCGTGCTCTTCCAGGACATCGCGAAGCTCTACCGCGAAAGCCGCCCGACCTTCTGGTTCCTGCTGGCCAGTGCCGTCTTCCGGGATGGCCTGGCCGGGGTCTTCGCGTTCGGCGCGATCATCGCCGCAGTCACCTTCAAGTTCACCTCGGACGAGGTGCTCATCTTCGGCATCGTCGCCAACCTGGTCGCCGGCATCAGCACGATCCTCGCGGGGCGGTTCGACGACATATTCGGCCCGCGCGCGGTGATCATCTTCTCGCTGTTCGGCCTCGTTGTGGCCGGCACCGCGACGTTCCTGCTGCACGACGCAGGCAAGATGGTCTTCTGGGTGGCCGGCCTCCTGCTGACCGTTTTCGTCGGCCCCGCCCAGGCGGCCAGCCGATCGCTGCTCGCACGGGTCACTCCGGCGGGCAAGGAGGGCGAGATCTTCGGCCTCTACGCAACGACCGGCCGTGCGGCGAGCTTCCTCTCTCCCGGGCTCTGGGCTCTGTTCATCGCGATCGCGGGCGTGCAGTACTGGGGCATCCTCGGAATCGTGATCGTGATCGCCGTCGGGCTCCTGCTCATGCTGTTCGTGAAGCTGCCCAAGCACGTGCGGGTCAGCTAGGCGCCCACGACGGTTACGGAGGACGACGCGCCGAGCGCCGGCCCGAGCGGTCCGACTGTGCGGCGTGTCATCCTCCGTAAGCGTGCGGCGCCCGCGGAGGACGTGGCCGAAACTCGCTGGCGGTGTCGGTGGGTCTCGGTCAGGCTGGGCTCATGACGCCATCAACCGCCGCCAAGGCCGACCTGCTTCGCTCGCTCCACATCCCGGGTGACCCGCTCATCGTCACCAACGTCTGGGATGCCGTCACCGCGCGCATCGTCGCCGGCGCCCCTGGTGTCAAGGCGATCGCAAGCGCGAGCCACGCGGTCTCGTTCGCGCACGGGGTGGAGGACGGCGAGGGCCTGTCCATGGACCAGGCGCTCGAGGCGGCGCGGCTCATCGTTAACGCGGTTGACCTGCCGGTGTCCATCGACTTCGAACGCGGCTACGCGATGGATGCCGCATCCGTCGGCCGCAACATCGCACGGCTCATCGACGCCGGCGCCGCCGGGCTCAACCTCGAGGATTCCACGGGGGACTCCGCGTCGCCCCTCTTCCCCATCGACCTCGCGGTCGACCGGGTCGCAGCGGTCCGCGCCGCGGCAGACAAGGGTGGGGTGCCCCTCGTGCTCAACGCACGAGCGGATGCGCTGGTGCGCGGTGCGAGCTGGGACGAGTTCATCGACAGGGCGAACGCCTACCTGGGCGCTGGGGCAGACGTGATCTTCGCGCTGGGGCTCGGCGACGAGGACAAGGTCGCGCGCGCGATCGACCAGATCCACGGCAAGGTCTCCGTGGTGTCGAACCCCACCTCGGTGCCCTTGAAGCGCCTCGCCGAACTCGGTGTATCGCGGGTGAGCTTCGGGCCGGGCACGCTCGGGTTGACCCTGGCGCACCTGCAGGCAGCGGCGACCCAGCTCACCGCTCTCGGTGAGTACCCGGCCGAGTTGGGCTTCAGCTACTAACGACGTATCGACTTGGGGCAAACCGGGCCAAGGCGAGCGCCGCCGCCCGGTTCGGGTCAACTCGATCGCGTTGCGACACAACAGGGCAATCGGCTGGTCGCGAACCGGGGTTCGCGGGCTCTCGGACCCCGGTTTGCGACAACTCGGGCGCGAACCCAGCTGCGCGGCCAGGCCGCCGTGCCCTAGCTGCGCGGCCAGGCCTCGACGAACCGTGAGAAGAGGGCGGCAAAGGTCGCGACCTCCTCGGGGGTGAAGCCCGCGAGGGCGTCGGTGACGGCCTCGCGACGATTGCTGTGCGCCGCCTCGAGAACGGCGCGCCCGGCATCCGTCAGCTGCACCGAACTGCGGCGCGCGTCGCGCGGGTCGACGTCGCGTCGCACCAGGCCGCGCTCGGCCGCGTCGTTCACCAGGCGGGATGCCCTGGGCTGGTCGACACCGATCGCCTCGGCAATCTCAGACACCCCCATCGCCTTGCCGCCGTGCTCCGTCGACCGAAGCGCGTCGAGCAACCGGAAGCGGGCTGCCCCGCCCAGGGATCGGTCGTGCGGACCACGCCCGCGGCCTCGACCGAAACCCGGACCACCACGGTGCCAGGCGCCGGGTGCGCCGGCGGCCGGGCCGCCCGGGCCGCCCGGCCAGCCGTGCACGGTCTCCTCGTCGCCGTGCAGGGCATCGGGCCCACCGCGAAAGCCGCGCTCGTGCATGCGGGCATGCGACTGGTTGTGGCGGATCGCGACCAGCGCCTCCTCGATTTTTTGGACATCCTCTTGACTCGGACCAGACATGTATGTAATCTTACATTCATTGTCATATGACATACATTAAGAATCTAAGGAAACTACCCATGAATACCCCCACTGAAAACTCAGAACCCCGTACCCGTCGCCCCTCCTTCTGGCTGCGTGCCATTGAGCACCGCAAGCATGAGCTGGGCCGCGACTACCGCAAGTCCCTCGGATCCGTCGCTCGCGATGGCATCTCCGACGAGGACTACGCGACCACCCTCGCGACCCTCGAGCAGATGGCCAAGAACCTCGGCT
>JBDUEC010000204.1:0-4235 GCA_040002655.1 Rhodoglobus sp.
CGGCGGTGATGACGAGCTTGGCGCTCGCGTCGTCGATGCGGCTGCGCAGGCTCTCCGAGCTGAACCCGCCGAAGACCACGGAGTGCACCGCCCCCAGGCGCGCGACGGCGAGCATCGCCACCACGGCTTCGGGGATCACCGGCAGATAGATGGCGACGCGGTCACCCTGTTCGATGCCAAGCCCGGCGAGCACGTTCGCCGCGCGCTTCACCTCGGCGGTGAGCTCCGCATAAGTGATCGTGCGACTGTCGCCCGGCTCGCCCTCCCAGTGGATGGCCACCCGGTCGCCGTTGCCGGCCTCGACGTGCCGGTCCAGGCAGTTGTACGCCACGTTGAGCTCGCCATCGGCGAACCATTTCGCGAATGGGGCGTTCGACCAGTCGAGCACTTCGGTGAAGGGCTTGTGCCAATGCACCAGGTCGCGGGACTGCTCGGCCCAGAAGGCAAGCCGGTCCGCCGCGGCCTTCTCGTAGATCTCCGGATCGGTCACCGAGTTGGCGCTGAACTCCGCACTCGGCGGGAAGTTGCGGGACTCGTGAAGGAGGCTGTCGATTGAGTTGGAAGACATCAAATCCTCGTCGATTTCATGCGACGCAAGCCAGGAATGCGGCGAAAGCGGAAACAGTGAACCCCACAATCCTAGGGCGCTGAGTGGCGCCTCGCGGCTGGCTGGTTGCCCCGTGTGAATCGGGCGATCGAGCCTTGTGGCCCAAGGCCTTTGGGGTACACTGATTTTCGTCAAACGCAAGTTTGGCGTGCAGCGCCAACTGATTCCCCCCAATCAGGCGCTGCTGTGGCGGCGCCTGTTCCCCCCAATAGGCGCCGCCCCTCTCGTTAAGCCAAAGTACACCAACCGGTCTGTCTACTGAGGCAGTTAGCGTCCGCGTTTCGCGTCCTCCACAACGTGCGTTTCTCCCCGGTGCTCCGTCGTCGCCGCCGACCGCCTCCGGGCCTGCCTATGGTCATCGCATGACCGTCCCCTTCGTCGCACGCAGGCCGGGTGACCAGTTGACGGATGCCGCGCCCGACGATCGCAGATCCGGCTCGGGTTCCGCTCTCTCCGAGTTCTCCGTGCTCGAGTCGTTCGTCGCCGATCCGGCGGTGACAGACGTGTTCGCGAACGGCGCGGGGGGCGTGTGGATCGACCGTGGCCACGGCCTCGAGAAACAGGGGGGCGTGCGTCTCGCAGAGCCAGAGCTGCGCGAACTCGCGGTGCGACTCGTCGCCATCGGCGGGCGGCACATCGACGAAGCCAGCCCGTGCGTCGACACCCGGCTGCACGACGGCATCCGGGTGCACGCGATTCTGCCACCGATCTCGCCAGCCGGAACGCTGCTCTCGATCCGCCTGCCCAGGGTGCAGGTGCTCGGGCTCGACGAGCTCGAGCAGTCCGGGTTCTTCTCCGTCGTGCCGGTGGCCGTTGTTCGTGACCTCGTCGCGCGTCGCCAGAACCTTCTGGTCACCGGGGCGGCCGGCAGCGGTAAGACGACACTGCTCGGCGCGATGCTCGGAGCCGCCGACCCGCGTGAACGCATCGTGGCGATCGAGGATGTCGGCGAGCTGCGCGTCGCGCACCCGCACTTCGTGGCGCTCGAAGCACGTCAGGCCAACCTCGAGGGCGTCGGTGAGGTGGGCCTCGCGAGGCTGTTGCGTGAGGCACTGCGAATGCGCCCCGATCGCCTCGTGCTCGGCGAGTGCCGCGGAGCCGAGATCCGCGAGCTGCTGTCCGCGCTCAACACCGGCCACGACGGCGGCGCGGGCACACTGCACGCCAACTCGCTCGACGACGTGCCGGCGAGGCTGGAGGCACTCGGCGCGCTCGCCGACCTGCGGCCGGATGCCGTTGCACGGCAGACGGTCAGCGCGATCGGTGCGGTGCTGCACGTCGAGCGCATCGCCGGGGTTCGCCGGCTCGCTGCGATCGGGCGGTTCGCGCTCGACAGCCGCGATCGCCTCACCGTGCAGGCGCATGAAGCGCAGTGAGCCCGGCATCGCAGCGGTTGCCGTTGTGGTGCAGCGGCTCGCGGTGCTCCTGGCTGCGGGGGTGCCACCGGCTCCGGCCTGGCGCTACGTTGCGGAGTCGAGTGCGTCGGGCATCCCGCGCGCGGTGAGCCAGGCCGTGGTCGATTCGACCGGCATCCCGGATGCGATCATCGGGAGCGCCGCGCACCGCCCGGTCGCCGAGCGCACAGCCTGGAGTGGCCTGGCCGCCGCGTGGGCAGTGGCGACGGATGCCGGAGCGCCGCTTGCTCCGTGCCTGCGCGAATTCGCAGCGTCACTTCGCGATCTCGCCCAGGTGCAGCGCGACATCGAGGTCGCCCTCTCCGGGCCCGCCTCGACTGCGCGAGTGGTGATGATCCTGCCGTTCGTCGGTCTGCTGTTCGGCGTCGCGCTGGGCTTTGACACCATGCGCACCCTGTTCACCACGCCGATCGGCATCGGCTGCCTAGTGGTCGGGGGAGGGCTGATCGCCGCCGCGCAGGCCTGGAACCGCAAGCTGGTGCGGAGCGCGCAGCCTACGGAGACCACTCCCGGTCTCGAGTGCGAACTGACCGCAATCGCGGTGTCTGGGGGCGGCGCACTGGACGCGGCTGTCGCCGCCGTCGCCGCTGCGATGCAGCGCTTCGACGTGCGCGGCGCCGGGGGAGTCGACGAGGCTCTAGACCTGTCACGCCGCGCGGGTGTGCCCGCCGCCGACCTGCTGCGCAGCGCGGCGGACGAGGCACGGCGGGACGCCAGGGCCGCGGCGCAGGTGAAGGCGGAGTCGCTCGGGGTGCGGCTGATGCTGCCGCTCGGGTTGTGCATCCTGCCGGCGTTCATGGTGCTCGGCGTGCTGCCGTTGCTGGTGACCGTGATCACGTCGACCGTCGCCCAGTTCTGACCCGGTCTCAGAGGGAGGTCGAGCAGAGCCCAACGGTCACGGTGTCGAAGGGTGTCGGCTGATGCTGGGCGGCTGCTCCTCCACACCTCCGGGCGCAAGCCGGGGTGACCCGATTTCGGTCGCTGGCGGGCGGGCTCACTCACCGCAGCGAGACTGGTCCTGCTCGCGCCACGGAGATCGGAGTGCGATGCGCAGGCAGGTAGCAAATAGGGCGTGGGCAAGGCTTAAAGAGGAGGACGGCGCTGCGACCGCCGAGTACGCCATCGCCACGATGGCGGCGGTGGGGTTCGCCGGCCTTCTGGTCGTGATCATGCGCAGCGACGAGGTGCGGGGCATCCTCATGGACCTGGTGCGCCGTGCGCTCACGTTCGGCGGGTAGCGAGCGCGGCAGCGTCACCGCCGAATTCGCGACGGTGATGCCCGCGGTCGTGCTCGTGCTGGCGGCCTGCATGGCCGGTGTGCAGGTCGCCGCGCAGCAGGTGCGGTTGCAAGACGCTGCAGCCGACGCGGCGCGCGTTGCAGCCCGCGGCGAGGGTGCCGGTGTTGCCGCGTCGAGGGCCGCCCGGCTGGTTCCGGGGGCGAGCCTCTCGATCTCGAACGATGGCGACCTGCTTTGCGTGCACCTCACGGCTCCGGCCGCAGCGGCGGGGCCCCTCGCAGCGCTCTCGATCGGTGCGACGAGCTGTGCACTGGGAGGGGGTCGATGAGGTCAGAGACGGGGGCCGGCACGCCGTTGGTCATCGCCATCGTGGGCGGGCTCGTCATGCTCACCTCGCTCACCCTGCCCCTCTACTTCGCATTGTCGGTGCGGCAGTCAGCGGCGGGGGCAGCGGATGCGGCGGCCCTCGCCGCAGCCGACACCGCGTCGGGCCTCCTCCCCGGGTACGCGTGCGAGTCGGCCGGGAGGGTGGCCGTTGCCAACGGGTTCTCTCTCGATGGATGCAGTGTCGACGGCCTCGTCGCGACGGTGCGGGTAAGCACGCAGGTGCTCGGCGTGGGGGTGAGCGCGGCGGCGTCCGCGGGGCCACCCGGGGGGTGAGCGGCCCACGACGCCCGGCAGAGCCGTGGGGCATCGATTAGGCGTGAGCGTGGTTGGGGTGTGTATGGTGTCGCTGACAAGGGCCACGGTGCCCCTGCATCCGCTTGCCTATATAAGGAGCACAGTGCCTGGCACGAAAAAGCTCGTCATCGTGGAGTCGCCGACCAAGGCGAAGACGATTGGCCAGTACCTGGGCGACGGCTACGAGGTTCTCTCGTCCGTTGGCCACATTCGTGACCTCATCGAGCCCAAGAACCTGCCGCCGGAGCTGAAGAAGGGCTCGCTCGGCAAGTTCTCGGTCGACGTCGAGAACGG
>JBDUEC010000205.1:0-4199 GCA_040002655.1 Rhodoglobus sp.
GCCCCACCAGCGGCGAGCTCGCCATGTACTCGGTGATGTGGAGCGAGCACTGCTCCTACAAGTCGTCGAAGGTCTACCTGCGCCAGTTCGGCGACAAGGTCTCCGAGAAGATGAAGAAGAACCTCATGGTGGGCATGGGCGAGAACGCGGGCGTCGTCGACATCGGCGACGGCTGGGCCGTGACCTTCAAGATCGAGAGCCACAACCACCCCTCGTACATCGAGCCGTTCCAGGGCGCGGCGACCGGCGTCGGCGGAATCGTGCGCGACATCATCTCGATGGGCGCCCGCCCGGTGGCGGTGATGGATGCGCTGCGGTTCGGCGCCATCGACGACCCGGACACGGCGCGCGTCGTGCACGGAGTCGTCGCCGGCATCTCGTTCTACGGCAACTGCCTCGGCCTGCCGAACATCGGCGGCGAGACCTACTTCGACAGCGTCTACCAGGCCAATCCGCTGGTGAACGCCCTGGCCGTGGGCGTGCTGCGCCACGAAGACCTGCACCTGGCCAACGCCCGCGGCGTCGGCAACAAGGTCGTGCTGTTCGGGGCTCGCACCGGCGGGGACGGCATTGGCGGCGCATCCATCCTCGCCTCAGACAGCTTCAGCGCGGGCGGCCCGACCAAGCGCCCGGCCGTGCAGGTGGGCGACCCGTTCGCCGAGAAGGTGCTCATCGAGTGCTGTCTCGAGCTGTTCCGCGGCAAGCTGGTCGAGGGTATTCAGGATCTCGGCGCGGCGGGCATCAGCTGCGCCACCTCCGAGCTC
Source organism: Rhodoglobus sp. (assembly GCA_040002655.1). Classification (GTDB taxonomy): domain Bacteria; phylum Actinomycetota; class Actinomycetes; order Actinomycetales; family Microbacteriaceae; genus Rhodoglobus. The sequence continues at coordinate 765 of JBDUEC010000205.1, forward strand.
GCCAGCAACGGCGACGGCGGCATGTTCATCGAGCTCGAGAAGGTGCTGCTGCGCGACCCCACCCTCACCGCCGAGGAGATCCTCATGTCGGAGAGCCAGGAGCGCATGATGGCGATCGTCACTCCGGAGAAGCTCGAGGGCTTCCTTGCGGTGACCGCCAAGTGGGATGTCGAGACCAGTGTGCTCGGCGAGGTCACCGACACCGGGCGGCTGGTCATCAACTGGCACGGCGAGGAGATCGTGAATGTCGAGCCGCGCACTGTCGCGGTCGACGGGCCCGTGTACCAGCGACCCGTCGCCTACCCGACCTGGATCGACGCACTGCAGAAGAGCACCACGGCATCCCTGCCGCGCAGCACCGACCTGCGCGCCGACTTCCTCGCCCTGCTCGGGTCGCCGAACCTGGCCGACAAGAGCTGGGTCACCAACCAGTACGACCGCTACGTGATGGGCAACACCGCGCTGAGCTTCCCGGATGACGGCGGCATGGTGCGCGTCGACGAGGAGAGCGGGCTCGGCTTCGCGGTGGCGACGGATGCCAACGGCCGCTACTGCCAGCTCGACCCGTACCAGGGCGCGCAGCTCGCCCTCGCCGAGGCCTTCCGCAACGTCGCTGCCACGGGAGCCACCCCGGTGGCCGTGAGCGACTGCCTCAACTTCGGCAGCCCGGAGAACCCCGAGGTGATGTGGCAGTTCAGCCGCGCCGTCGAAGGCCTCGCGGATGGCTGCCTCGAGCTGGAGATTCCGGTCACCGGCGGCAACGTGAGCTTCTACAACCAGACCGGCGACGTGCCGATCCACCCGACCCCGGTGGTCGCCGTGCTCGGCGTGATCGACGACGTGGCCAAGCGCATCCCGAGTGGCTGGCAAGACGAGGGCAACAACATCTACCTGCTCGGCGTCACGAAGGACGAGCTCGACGGCTCGGCCTGGGCCGGCACGCTGCACGACCACCTCGGCGGAACGCCACCCACCGTCGACTTCGGCCGCGAGCAGGCGCTGGCGGCCCTCATCTCCGCCGGTGGCGACCAGAGCCTCATCGCATCCGCGCACGACCTCGCCGATGGTGGCCTCGGCCAGGCCCTGGCCGAGAGCGTCATGCGCTTCGGCGTGGGCGCCCGGGTCTGGCTCACCGAGATCATGGACCGCGACAACGTGGATGCCACGGCCGCCCTGTTCAGCGAGTCGACTGCGCGCATGCTCGTCTCTGTTCCCCGCGAGGACGACGTGCGCTTCCAGGGCCTGTGCGACGGTCGCGGCTACCCGGTGCTGCGCATCGGCGTGACCGATGCCGGCGGAGTGCTCGAGGTACAGGACCACTTCGCGGTGTCGGTCGACGAGCTGCGCACCGTGCACCGCAAGACCCTTGCGGACGCCTTCGGGGCGGTCGTCGGGCAGTAGCGACCCGGCGCGGCTAAGTGCCGCTGATCTCCTCGATCAGTGGCCACACCTCTCCGAACGGCAGATCCGGGATGTCGTACCGGTGTCGCCCCGCTGCGGTTGTCGCGATGACAGTCGCGAGCCCGGCCCGGCGCTGGAAGTAACTGCGCCGGATGGTCCAGCCGATGATCCCGTCGGTCTCCAGCGCCACCCGCTTGCGGTTGAGCGATCCGCTCTGTGCGACCAGCCAGCCGGGCAGCAGCGCGTGCCCGAGGCCGCGATAGCGATCCCAGGCGAGCAGCGCCGAGGCGGGCACGATCCCCACGAAGGCCCACCAGATGCCCGGTCCGAACACGTGGAAGTACTGCAGCGCGGCCGCCGCCGCAGCGAGCACCGCCGCAAACGTCGCGGCGCGGGTGTAGCGGCGCCGGCGCGCCACGCGGCCGTGTTTGCGCAGCTCGACCGTGAGCGGGGCATTCGTTCCGAGCACCTCCGTGGAGATCGCGAGCGCGTCTGCCTTCGGGCCGGGCGGCGAGAGCAGGGCGACCCCGCCGCGCTGGCGACCCAGCCCGGTCATCACCGCGTGAGCGGATGCCGCCCCCAGGCTCCGCAGCGAAAGCGGCTCCGAGAGCTGCACTCCGCGCAGCCGCTTCTCGTCGAGGGTCACCTGGCGCTTGCGCAGCAGCCCGTGACTGATGTGGAGGGTCGAGCCGTCCGCCCGGGTGATCGCGAAGCCGGAGTAGGTGAGCAGGTAGCGCACGACCGCCACGACCGCGGCGACCACCGCGAGAATCACGATGCCCCAGCCGACCAGGCGCCCGGTTGGGATGTGCGACAGCTGCGCGAGCAGGTTCTTCACGAGCGGGATGCGCGTGAGCAGCCCGTTCTCGAAGAACTGCACCTGCAGCACGAACGCCGCGACCACGAAGATCGACGCAACACCGCTCAGGGTGAACGGCGCGAAGCGCACCCAGCTCCAGTTCCAGTTGCTGTAGTTGGTGGGGGCGGCGTCGAACTCGGCGTTCGCAATCTCCTCCTCCGCGAGCGCCGTGCGTCCGCGCACCTTCGCGAGCAGCTCCGCGCGGAAGGCCTGCACATCCTTCGTGGAGAGCGCGTTGAACTCGAGCTGCGAGATTCCGTGCGAGGCTCCCGTGCCGGCCCGCACCACCGAGAGCCCGAAGATGCGGTGCAGCAGCGTGGAGTCGACATCCACGCTCCGGATGCGGTCCCGCGGCACAGAGAGCAGCTTGCGACTGAGAATGCCGCTGTGCACCTGCACGTGCGTCGGCGTGAGGCGGTAGGTGGTCGTCACCCAGCGCAGGATGCCGATCACAATGCCGAAGCCGGAGAGGGCGTAGGTCCACCACTGTTCGCCGCCGACCGAGCCCGCGACCACGGCGACGAGCAGCAGTGGCAGGTAACGGATCAACTCCCGCAGCGGATGCACGAACAGCATGAGCGGGTTCAGTCGCGTCCACGGGAGGTCGGACTCCGACCCGTCATCCACCGGAACGCTCATGTGGCGTCGCCCTTGGTCTGCTGGGCGATCGCGGTGAGGGTGGCGACCAGCTCCTGCGCCACGTCGTCGTCGAGCGCGTGAATCACCAGGGCCCCGGCGGAGGATGCCGTGGTCACCGTCACGGTGGTCAGCTTCATGAACCTGCTGAGGAATCCGCGCCGAGAGTCGACGGTCTGCAGCCGCGCGATCGGGGCGACCCTGGTCTCCTGGGTGAGCCAGCCGGAGCGCACGAAGATCGCGTCGTCGGTGACCTCCCAGCGGTGCACGCGGTAGCGCCAGCGCGGCATCACAGCGACGTGCACAATGCCGGCCAGGATCGAGAGGCCGATGCCGGCCAGGTGCAGCGGTGCGCCCCAGGCGTCGAGCACCAGCATCCAGACCACCTGCATACCGATGAACGCGGTCCAGCCGATGGCGGCATTCCAGGCCCAGAATTTCACGGCTCGCGGGCTCGGTCGTCCGGTCGGCTCACGAACCATCGCGCTGATTGTCACACCGGGAACGCTACTCCGGTCAGCTTCTCGGACTGCTCCCAG
>JBDUEC010000206.1:0-4197 GCA_040002655.1 Rhodoglobus sp.
CTGTTCACCGAACCCGATTCCGACCCGAAGAAGTAACGTGGCGGAGTCCGGCTACTCGGGCACACCGCAGCTGGCCAAGCTCGGCGTCAAGGCGGGCACCCGCTTCGACGTGGTGGGCGCGGCATCCGGGTGGTGGTTCTCCGAGTCGACGGATGCCGCAGAGCGCGTGCCCGACGGAGCCGCCGACGTGATCCTCGCCTTCGTGACCACCCCGGCCGAACTGCGGCAGCGCGTCGAGTCACTCGAGCAGCGGATCCGCCCGAACGGTGCGCTCTGGATCGCGTGGCCACGCAAGGCGGCCGGCCACGTGAGCGAAGTCACCGAGAACCTGATCCGCGATGTGGTGCTGCCGCGCGGGCTGGTGGACGTGAAGGTCGCCGCGATCGACGCCGACTGGTCGGGCCTGAAAGTTGTCTGGCGGCTCGAGAACCGCTAGCGGCGGAACCGGATCGCGTAGATGAACAGCACACCGATGCCCGTTGCAACGCCGAGCGCGATGCACAACGGAGCCGCGAAGATCACGGTCTGCATCGTGATGTAGTCGCCGCTCGACGAACTCTGCGACTCCAGGAACGCCGTGCGCGTGCTCTGGAAGAGGTAGAGCCCCAGCGCGATCAAGACGACGGCGAGCACTCCCAGCGTGATGAGAAACGGGTTGGTGGTGCGAGCAGGTGGCTCCTCGAAAACCTCAGCGCGCTCGACGACCGGCACCACGGGTCGCTCGGGGCGTTCCGCTGTCGGCGGGGCAGAGACTCGCGCGGGTGGCGGGGCCGACACTCGGGCGGGCGATGCGACCGGTGGCGCTGCAGTAACCGGTCCGTCGAACCCGCGCTGGAACGCTGGGTCGAACCGGGGATCGAAACTCGTCTGATCGGGCATGGTGCTCCTTCGCGGCGGTGCTACATCCGAGCGTATCCCGACGCGACCGGCGTTCCCAGAACCCGGCGCTAGTGCTCCTGGTCGAGCCACACGTGCATCGCGTACAACTCGGTGGTGACGTTAGAGAGGATCACGCCATCCAGGTCCACCCGGATCTTCTCGGCCGTTACTGTGCCCACACCACTACGACGCGCGAGCCCCTGTGCGGTTGACACGGCCCGGGAGAGAATATGGGGATGCCGCACAACACAGTAGTCACCCCATGGAATACGGTCGCGCGATGAGCGACCCCGCAGCAGCCCCGGGCTGGTACCCCGACGGCAGCGGACACCAGCGCTACTGGGACGGCGCCGCCTGGACCGAGCACCACGCCCCGATGACGCCGTTGCAGTCTGTGCCCGCCGCGCCGTCCAACGGTCTCGCCATCGCGGCGATGATTCTCGGCATCATCGGCTTCCTGCTCACCCCAATCCCGTTCTTCGTCGGCTGGTTCCTGGGCGGCATCCCCGACATCCTCGCGATCGTCTTCGGCATCATCGGTGTGAATGCGGCGAACCGTCTCGGCGGCGCCGGTAGGGTTCCCGCCATACTCGGGATCGTGCTCGGCGGGCTCGGCTTCCTCTCGATCTTCGTGGGCGCCGGCAGCATCTGGTAGCCGGGCTAGAGCGAGTCGAGATCCAGAAAGTCGAACGCGCGGGACTCGGCGTCGTCCACCGGAAGGGCGGGCGGGCGCTCGGTGCTCACCACCTGGCGCTTGCCGAGCATCACCTCGATCGTGATTGGGGCACCCTGCGCCGTCCCAACCGGTATCTCCAGTCGCGCGACGAGGTGGTTCTCGCGCAAGGCATCGTCGAGTGCGCCAATCGAATCGGCCACGGCATCCGCGGTCTCGAGTGAACCACGCGTGTGGGCAATCGTCTTCATATGCCGGCCCCTTCCCCTCATTCCAGACTCGTCGCTGGTCGGGTTCGTCGCAACGCCTTGCGACTCATTCCCACCTCCTGTACAGGCGGGACCGCTCGACGCCAGCACGGGGCAGATATCCCTAGCCGCTCCGCGCACGAAAGGCGGGCACGGCACAGTCGCTAGGAGCGGCGGGGCCGGCGCAGTTCGGTGACGTTGTCGGACTCGATGGCGCGCGGTGCGGCATCCGCTGCGAGTCCACTCGACAGCAGTTGGAGACGGTCAGCGGATGCCGACCCCTGCTCGACCGTGTACGTCACGAGCATCAGGTCGCGGTCATCGGGGAACGCGAGCGTCTCGTAGCCGAGGTCGAGCTCACCGACCAGCGGATGCGCAATCAGCCGCGTGCCGTGCGAACGCTGCCGCGACTCGGCAGCGATCCACAACCGCCCGAAGTCGTCGCTCTTGATCGACAACTCGCCGACGAGTGAGGCGAGCATCTGGTCGGACGGGAACCGGGCAGCGTCGAGGCGGAGCCAGGCGACGGTTTCACCGGCGATGGACTCCCAGTCCCGGTGGAAATCGCGGGAGGCAGGGTCGAGGAACACGCGGCGGGCGAAGTTGCGCTCCGCATCCGGTGAGAAGCCGTACACGGCGGCCGCGAGCGGATTCCAGGCGACGACATCCATGCGGCGGCCGAGCACAAACGCGGGCGAGCCGGTCAGGGCTTCGAGCAGTTGGCGGGTGGATGCCCGCAGCGTGGCCGCGCTGCGGCGACCCGTGGTCTTCGGCGAAGCAGGCTGCGCCTCGGGCGCCGCCTCAACCGCCTTAACGTCGGCTCGCGGACGCACGCGCTCGCGTCGGGTTCGCAGCTGCTCGATCTCGTTGACCATCAGTCCAGCATAGGTAGGTCGGCTGGGGGTGGGGTGCCGGGTGCAGATCCACGGGTCAGGCGGCTACATTTGGTGCATGGATTCGGGGAGAGCAGCGGAGATCTGGGCGGGCAAGTCCGACCCGATCCTTCCGAGCGCGTCACTGGAGCGCACTCTCACGTTCTGGACGGCCCTCGGTTTCACGACGGCGACCTGGCCGGATGACGAGGGCTATGCCTGGGTCTACCCCGGTACCAGCCGCGAGGGCATCTCGCTCGACTACAACCTGAGCGAGGACCACGACCCGTTCGTGGGTGCCGGAATGGCGTACCTGACAGTGCCGAACGTGGACGACGTCTATCGCCTCATTCTGGATGCGGGGGTGAAGGGGGCCATCGCCAAGGATGGTCTCGCGCGCTTCACCGCCCGGGAGCTGCAGGAGCAGTGGGAGGCCGGCGGATCGCTCGCCCGGGTAACGCGCCCCATCGCCCAGGCCTGGGGAAAGCGCGAACTGGCGCTGTTCGACCCCGACAACAACCTGATCCGGGTCGGCTCCGCGCTCTAGCCGTCGGCGCCCATGGCGGCGACGTTCCTGGCCGAGCATCCCGCCAACTGAACGTCAGCGGTCGAAGTAGGTGCCGCTGGCGAGATCCTCGGCGAGGGTGGGACCGCTGGGTGACCAGCCGAGCAGCTCCTGCGTGCGGGCGCTCGATGCGGGGATGTCCCGGCCGAAGAAGCCGCCCAGCCAGCCAAAGTGGGCGATGGCGTCATCCGCTTCGATCGCCGCGACCGGCAGGCCGAGTCCCCGTGCGATTGCCTCTGCAATGGTGCGGGTGGCAACCCCCTCCTCGGCCACCGCGTGCAGCAGCGTGCCCGGGGTCGCCTTCTCCAGTCCGCGGTGCACTACGCGCCCAGCGTCCAGGCGGTGCACCGCAGGCCAACGATTGTCGCCGTGGCCGATGTAACCGGAGACTCCGGTTCGGCGCGCAACGTCGACCAGCATGGCGACGAGCCCGTAGTCTCCCGCGCCGTGCACGGTGGGAGCAAAGCGCACGATCACCGTGCCGACCCCGCGGTCGACGTAGTCCAGCGCGAGGTTCTCCGCACCGCCACGCGGCGCGTCTGCGCCGTGGAAGGGAGATCGGTCGGTCTCGATCGAGACGTGACCGTCGCCCCGTCCAGCCATGCCCGACGCGACCACGAACGGCCGGTTCGACCCAACGAGAGCGTCGCCCAATGCCTGGACCGCAGCGCGCTCAGCGCTGTTGGACACCGCCTGGTGCTCGAAGTCGTGCTTATTGGCGAGGTGGATGACCGCGTCTGCGTCCGCTGCGCCCGCACGCAGGTTGTCGAGGTCGTCGAGATCGCCGCGCCGTACCTGCACTCCCTTCGCCTCGAGTGCCGTGGCCGAGACATCTGAGCGCGCGAGGCCGACCACCTCGTGACCTGCCGCGAGCAGCTCGTCCACGGCCGCCGATCCGATCCAACCGGATGCCCCTGTGATGAAAACACGCATGTGCGTGACCTGCTTTCTATGTCAGTA
>JBDUEC010000207.1:0-4187 GCA_040002655.1 Rhodoglobus sp.
CGGAGCCAGCGCGCGGATCGCGACCACGATCGAGCTGACCTGGTCGCGCGCATTGGCGTGTTCGCCCGCCTCGGGCACGCTGCCATCCTGCGCCTGGATCTCGCGCAGGTTGCCCGCCGCCCCCTTGAGGTCGAGCCAAGCGGGGTGGCTGGCTACGTCTTCGAGAACCTCGGGTTCTCCGACGACGGCAGATGCTGCGGTGCGTGACATGGCTAACCTCCGATCCTGACTCGACGGGCAAATGCCCTATTTCGAGCCTAGTGAGGGCACTTGCGCGTTTTGTTGTGAATAACGGCGCAGAGTTGCGTGGCACGGCGGGCCCACGCACGGAATCGCTGGCCCGAGATCACTCGGCCGTGTGATCCTCGGCAGAAACGTTGCCCGTCAGGGCTTCGAGCATCGCGTCGCCCGTACCGAGAAGGCGCACCAGGGAGTCGTGCACCTCCGCAACACGGTCCCTGCCAACAAGGGACTCCCACTCGACGCGGAGCTCGTCAAAAACTGCTTCACCCTCGCGCATGAGCGAATGTCCGCGGTCCGTCACCAGCAGGTGCACTCGCCGACCATCGCCTGGATCAGGGCTGCGCAGAACGTAGCCGCCGTCTTCCAGAAACGCGACGGTCTTGGCTGCCGCCTGCTTGGAGACCGAGGTTCGCCTGCCCACTTCTGACACCGAGCCGGCTCCGCCCACCACGGCGCGCAACGCAAAGTCGTGCGCAGGCCGCACTCCGGGATGCCCGCGCGCGGCAAGGCGGACCGCCGCCTCTTCAGCCATGTACCGGAAACCACCGAGAAGCAGCAACGCAAGATCGGCACCACCGCGAGACATGCGCTAATCGTAGCCGTATCCGGCGATTCGACAACCAGGTTGTTTATTTCGAGAAAACATGACAACCTAGTTGTCTTATCATCCCAAGCCCTCAGGAGGCGCGCATGAATTCCGACCACACGACAATCGCGGGGCTGCGGCACCAGACCGCGGCGGTGAACGACACGGAGTTGCACTTCGTCACCGCGGGAAACCACGGCACACCTGTGCTTCTGGTTCACGGATTCCCGGAGACGTGGTGGGCCTTCCGGGGGCTCATTCCCCTTCTCGCCGCGCACCACCGGGTCTACGCCGTGGACCTTCGCGGTTTCGGTGACTCTGCTGTTGCCGGCGCCGACTACTCCAGCGCCGTTGCGGCCGAGGACCTTCATGCACTGGTCGAGCACCTGGCCGTCGGTCCCATGCATGTGGTGGGGCAGGACGTCAGCGGAGGTGTGGTCTACCGTCTCGCTGCCACCCACCCCGAGGACGTCCTCAGCCTCACCGCGATCGAGTCGGGCCTTGCCGGCTTCGGCGCCGAGCGGCTCGCCGATGTCACGCGGGGCGGCGCGTGGTACATCGGCGCACTTGCTGCCCCGGTGTCGCTGGCCTGCTGTTCGAGAAGGAAGCCAAAGCCTTCATCGGCGACTACCTGTACCCGCTGTACGGCGTCCCCCGTGCTGCCGTCACGGAGACAGACGTCACCGAGTTCGCCCGCACGTACGGCAGGCCCGGCGGATTCTCCGGCGCCGCGGGGCTCTACCGGGGGATGCTCACCGAGGGTGAACAGTTCCACACGCTGGCCCGGGACGCACCATTGCGACTTCCCGTGACGACCATCGGTTCCCGCGGCGGTGGATTCACCCACGCTGCGTTCAGTGGCGTCTCCAGCCAGGAGGCGACCGGCATCCAGCTTGATGGTGTTGGACACTACGTTGCGCAAGAGGCACCACAGCGTCTTGCCGATGCCCTCCTCCGGGCATTCGCCGCCAGCGCCAATAGTGCCGCATGAAAGAAGAGAGCCCGTCCACCTCGGGCGTGGACGGGCTCTGCGTTCGCAAACAACAACCGACTACTGGCGGGTTACCGCGCCGGACCAGGCCGAGCGCAGACAGCGACGATCGCATGAAAGATGCGTACGAATGGAAAGCTAGCAGTATATTGCCCCGGCGTTCAAGAGCCGGGGCCGGGGAACCCTTCGCTCAACTGGGGAACTTCGATGTCGCCGACCAGCCCGATCGCCCGGCGAGCGGCGCCCGGGTCATGGTCAATCACGGCACCGAGCAACTGCCGCTGGGCCTCGACGAGTGCGGGCAGGTCGATGCGCTCCGGCAAGTGCATGCTTCCGAGCCGCACGATGTGCACCACGGAGGTGATCGCGCGCTGCAGCGTCTGGTTCGTCGACGCCGCGGCGAGGTGGCTGAAGAACGAGAGGTTCCACCGGGCGATGCCCTGGAGGTCGCCGCGCTGCACCGCGTCGAGGAAGTGCTCGTGGTCGGCTCGCATGGCCGCCAGCACCGCTCCGCTCGCAGTGGGCACGGTCTCAGCCACCACCGCGGCGTAGAGCGACACCCACACGACCATCGCCTCGGCCGTCTGTTGCGGTGTCACCTCGGCGATGCGGGTGAACCGGTTAGCGGATGCCTCGACGATGCCGATCTCGCGCAGCCGCAGCAGCGCCTCACGAACCGGGGTGCGCGACACCCCGAGTTGCTCGGCGAGTGCGGCATCGCTGATGCGTTGCCCGGGCTGCAGCCGACCCTCGTGCACGTCGGACAGGATGCTGTCGAACACCGCCGTCACGACCGGGCTGGCGGCGAGCCCAGACTGCACAGCCTCGTCTACCCCGGTCATTCGTCCGATACTACGGGCATGCGGAGCCGACGTTCGCACGAGGCGACTACAGGAACATGGGCCTGTCGTCGTCGTCGCCATCGATGCCGAGGTCGAGATCGACGACAACCGGCACGTGGTCACTCGGAGCCTCGCCCTTGCGCTCGATCCGGTCGATGCGTGCGCCGGTGACGAGGTCGTCGAATGCCTTCGATCCGAGGATGAAGTCGATGCGCATCCCCTCGTTTCGGGGGAAGCGCAGCTGCTGGTAGTCCCAGTAGGTGTAGCCCTCGACGCCGCGGCTGCGCACCACGTCAATCAGTCCGGATGCCTGGAAGGCCGCGAAGGCGTCGCGTTCCGGTTGGCTCACGTGGGTGCGGCCCTCGAAGGCGGCGACGTCCCAGACGTCGGTGTCGAGAGGTGCGATGTTGAAGTCGCCCATGAGCGCGAGCGGCGTTGTTGGGTTCTTCGCCATCCACGCCGCCATCTCGGTGTTGAGGTTCGCGAGCCACTCGAGCTTGTACGGGTAGTGCGGGTTGTCCAGCTCGCGACCGTTCGGCACGTAGAGGCTCCACAACCGCACACCGTTCACGGTGACGCCCAGGGCCCGAGCCTCTTTGGGCAGGATGCCCGCGTCATCCGCTTTGCCGAAGCCGGGCGCGGTCTCGAAGCCGACAGCGACATCCTCGATGGGCAGCCGACTGGCGAACGCGACGCCGTTCCACTGGTTGAGCCCATGCAGGACCACGTCGTAACCGGCCGCTGTGAACGGCTCGTACGGGAACTGATCCTCTTTGCACTTGATTTCCTGCATGGCGACGACATCAATGTCCTCACGCACCAGCCAGTCGACCGTGCGCCCGACTCGCGCGCGGATTGAGTTGACGTTCCAGGTGGCTACACGCATACCTGAACGCTACCGGCGGCCACTGTGGCCGGCCAATCGAGCGCAGCGTCACCCGCCAATGTGGCGCTCGGGAGGTCTGGGCAGGTGGCGCTCAGTAGTCTTGACTCGTGAACGAAGCACGGCAGCAGCTCATCGACTACATCTCGTCCGAAGCCGTTTTCCACGGTGACTTCACGCTCACCAGCGGCAAGAAGGCCACCTACTACATCGACCTGCGCAAAGTGAGTCTTGATCACCGCGTCGCACCGCTGATCGGTCAGGTGATGGTCGACCTGATCGGCAGCGTCGAGAATGTGGCCGCGGTCGGTGGGCTCACCATGGGTGCGGACCCGATCGCGGCGGCGGTGCTTCACCAGGGCGCTTTGCTCGGCAAGAACTACGACGCTTTTGTCGTGCGCAAGGAACCGAAGGATCACGGTCGCGGCAAGCAGGTCGAAGGCCCCGATCTCGAGGGCAAGCGCGTGATCGTGCTCGAGGACACGTCGACCACCGGCGGTTCACCGCTCAAGGCGATTGAGGCCCTGAAGAAGGTTGGTGCCGAGGTCGTCGGCGTCGCCGTGGTCGTCGACCGCAGCACCGGCGCCCGGGAGGTCATCGAAGCAGCCGGCTACCCGTACTTCGCGGCGATCGGCCTCGACG
>JBDUEC010000208.1:0-4184 GCA_040002655.1 Rhodoglobus sp.
GCCATCGTGAAGCCGTCGTGCGCGGTGATGAAGTTGACGGATGCCAGCGGCCCCCGCTCCTGGGAGAACACGTGCGCAGACCCCGCAAGCCGTCGCGCGAGGGACCCGATCCCGTTGGGCGCCACCCCGTTGGAGCGCGCGGCGCCGATGTCGGTGAGCCAGAAGTCCCGCATGCGGTCGCGGTAGCCGTCGTTCCACTCGCTCCAGCCGTCCGGGAAGTTGCCGACCTGCCAGCCGCCCATGCCGACGTCCCACGGCTCGGCGATCATCTTCACGCCCTGAAGCGCAGGGTCGCTGATGATGGCCTCGAGCAGCGGATGCGTCGTCTGGAAGTTCACGTCGGCGTCCCGGCCCAGCGTGGCGGCCAGGTCGAACCGGAAGCCATCGACCTGCAACTCGGTGGCCCAGTAGCGGAGTGAGTCGAGCACGAGCCGCTGGGCGGCGGGCAGCGCGAAGTTGATCGTGTTGCCGCATCCGGTGACGTCGAAGTACTTGCCGTCCGGGGTCTGCCGGTAGTAGCTGGCGTTGTCGATGCCGCGGAGGCCAGTGGTCGGCCCGCCGATGCCCTCCTCGGCGGTGTGGTTGTAGACGACATCCATTACTACCTCGAGCCCAGCCTCGTGCAGCAGGCGCACCATGCCCTTGAACTCGCGCAGTACCGCTCCCGTGCCGCCGAACTGGGCGGCCTTCGACGCATACGCGGCGTGCGGGGTGAAGAAGTTGAGCGTGTTGTAACCCCAGTAGTTGATGAGGCCCTGCTTCACGAGGCGCTGCTCGCTCACGAACTGCTGCACCGGCAACAGCTCGACCGTGGTTACCCCGAGGTCCTTCAGGTACGCGATCGTCGACTCGTGAGCAAGGCCGGCGTAGGTGCCGCGCAGCTCCTCCGGCACGTCGGGGTTGAGCTTGGAGAGGCCCTTCACGTGTGCCTCGTAGAGCACGGTGTGGTCGAGGGCGATCTTCGGCTTCTGCACCCCGCCCCAGTCGAACGAGTCCTCCTCCTGCACGTAGGAGCGCCAGTCGCCCGCGGAGGTGCGCATGAGCCCACGCGCGTATGGGTCGATCAGGGTGAGGTTCGGGTCGAAGGCGTTGGTGGGCGCAGTCGGTCCGTTCGCGCGGATGCCATAGCGCGTTCCCGCGCGCAGCAGCTTGGTGCGCGCGACCCAGACGCCGTTCGCGTCGCGCGACATCGGAACGGTCTTGGCCACCCAGGCGGGGTCCTTGTCGTCGAACAGGCAGAGGTCCATGGCGGTCGCGTGCTCGGACCAGACGCGAAGCTCGCCGCCTCGGGGGGTGACGCGCACGCCGAGGTTGCTCAGGGGATCCGCTGCAGGCACGAGTCTTAGAGTAATGAACGAGTAAGTCGGGTTTGTTACGGGTCGGAGGTGTGCGTGGCCATCTACCTCGACCACGCCGCGACCACGCCGATGATGCCGAGCGTGATCGCCGCGTACACCGCGGCGCTTTCTGTGGTGGGAAACCCGTCGTCGATCCACTCCCAGGGCCAGCAGGCGAAGCGGATGCTGGAGGAGGCCCGCGAGCAGGTCGCCGCGTCCCTCGGCGCCGACTCCGTTGAGGTGGTGTTCACCGGCGGCGGCACCGAGGCGGTCAATCTCGCGGTCAAGGGGCTGTTCTGGGCGCGCCGGCTGCCGCGGATTCTGTCGACCCGCGCCGAGCACCACGCCACCATCGACGCGCTCGACTGGTTGGTTGCCCACGAGGGTGCGATCGTCGAGTGGATTCCGGTGGACGCGAACGGCCGCATCGACCTGGCCGCGCTCGAGGCGGCCCTCGGGCCCGATGTGGCGCTCGTGACCACTCTCTGGGCCAACAACGAGGTCGGCACCATTCAGCCGGTGGACGAGGTGGTGGCGCTCGCCGCCCGGCACGGGGTGCCCGTGCACGCGGACGCGATCGCCGCCTATGGTTACCTGCCCATCGACTTCCACGCGAGCGGGCTCGCGGCGCTCAGCGTGTCCGCCCACAAGATCGGGGGACCGGTCGGGGTCGGCGCCCTGCTGGTCGCTCGCAGCGCGACGGTCGTGCCCCTGATCCATGGCGGCAACCAGCAGCGCGCACGCTCCGGCACACAGGATGCCGCCGGGGCCGTGGCGTTCGGCGCGGCCGCTGCGCTCGTCACGGCGGACCACGCCGAGCTGCGTGCGGTGCGTGATCGGCTCGTTGCCGGCATCCGCGCCGCCGTGCCAACCGCGGTGCTGCGTGGCGACCCGGTCGACCGCCTGCCCGGCAACGCACACTTCACCTTCCCTGGCTGCGAGGGCGACTCGTTGCTGTTCCTGCTCGATGTGGCCGGCTTCTCGGTCTCGACCGGCAGCGCATGCCAGGCCGGTGTGCCCGAGGCATCGCACGTGCTGCTCGCCATGGGACTCACCGAAGCGGATGCCCGCGGCGCGCTGCGCTTCACCCTCGGTCGCGAGACTACGGCCGCCGAGATCGACGCCCTGGTCGCTGTGCTGCCGGGCGTCGTCGAGCGGGCTACTTCCGCGGGCCTCGCAGACCGGATCACGACCCTCGGCACCTGACGGGCGCCTGAACGCCAGCCGATCCGCCGCCCGCCGCCCGCCTTCTCCGAGTTGCGGACTTCCGCCCAATCGTGCGCGGTACCTAGCGGCAGAAGTCCGCAACTCACGGGTGGTTGCGTGCAACTCGCGGGTGGTTGCGCGAAGCTTCCACCTGTCATATAGTTCTGACAGGTGGAAGGAGGAGCAGTGAACGCGGAGCAGCTCAGCGCCTGGCTGACGGCGATCGCGAGCCCGCAGCGCATGCGGATTCTCGCGAGCATCGCCGATGAGCCGCTGCACGTGAGCGAACTCGCCCGACGCGTAGGCATGTCCCGTGCGCTGCTCTACATGCACCTCGCCAAGCTGGAGGAGGCCGGGTTCGTCACCGGGCACTACGAGCTCACCGACGACGGCAAGGCGCTCAAGTTCTTCGCCGCGGTGCCGTTCTCCTCGACCATCGACCTCGCGACCCTCGACGCGGCGGTCGCGGAATCCCCGGCTCTCACCGCCGAAACAGCCACAGAGAAAGCTCCCGCCAAAGCCACTCACAAACCCACGACCAACGAAAGCGGTAATCACTGATGGAAGTCTTCTACAGCCTCTGGTTCTGGCTCGGCCTGGTCGCGGTCACCGCGGTCATCGCCGGGGTCATCACCAACGCGGTCAACAAGAGCAACGACACGAAACGCTACGTGGCGGATGCCGCCAACGGCGGCGACTACAAGAAGGTCGTCGAAGAGAGCGCGACCGTCAACGCCAAGCTCCTGGCCAGGCTCGACGCTGTCGAGACCCGTCTCGGTTCCATCGAGAAGACCCTCACGGACATCCCGTGATTCTCCGCGACTACTACGGCGGGCCAGCTGAGCCCCAGGACGGCTGTGAGGATCGCCGCGGGTAAACTCGCACCCATGAAGGTGCTGGCGGCGATGAGCGGAGGGGTCGACTCTGCGGTCGCCGCTGCCCGCGCCGTCGAGGCCGGCCACGAGGTGGTCGGCGTGCACCTCGCCCTCAGCCGCACGCCGGGAACCCTGCGCACCGGCGCGCGCGGATGCTGCACCATCGAGGACTCGATGGACGCCCAGCGAGCCGCCAACATCATCGGCATCCCGTATTACGTCTGGGACTTCTCGGAGCGTTTCCAGCTGGACGTCGTCGACGACTTCGTGGCCGAGTACTCCGCTGGCCGCACCCCGAACCCGTGCATGCGCTGCAACGAGCGCATCAAGTTCGCCGCTCTTTTGGAGAAGGCGCTCGCACTCGGTTTCGACGCCGTGGCCACCGGCCACTACGCGAACATCGTGACGGATGCTGCGGGCAACCGCGAGCTGCACCGCGCCGCCGCCTGGGCCAAGGACCAGTCCTACGTGCTGGGCGTGCTCACCGCCGAGCAACTCGCGCACGCGATGTTCCCGCTCGGTGCGACCCCGTCCAAGGCCGAGGTGCGTGCAGAGGCGGCCGCACGCGGCTTCAGTGTGGCGACCAAGCCCGACTCGCACGACATCTGCTTCATCCCCGATGGTGACACCCGCGGCTGGCTCGCCGACCGGGTGGGCGCCACGACCGGCGACATCCTGGATCGCGACGGCGCCGTGCTCGGCAGCCACGACGGCGCCCTCGCCTTCACGATCGGGCAGCGCAAGGGCATCAACGTGGGCTACCCGA
>JBDUEC010000209.1:0-4159 GCA_040002655.1 Rhodoglobus sp.
GCGAAGGTGAACATCGTGGCTCCGGCCACCCTGCTGCCAATGGGAATCGACCAGTGGCCGGTCACGGTCGGCTACGACCTCGACGAGGCGATCGACGCGAAGCCCGACGTGGTGATGATGCTGCGCATCCAGGCCGAGCGGATGTCCGCAGCGTTCTTCCCGACCGCACGCGAGTACTCGAGGCAGTGGGGCCTCGATGACGAACGGGCGGCCCGGCTGCCCGCGGGTAGCATTGTGATGCACCCAGGCCCGATGAACCGTGGCCTCGAGATCTCTGCGGGCGCCGCCGATTCGGCGCAGTCGACCGTGCTCGAACAGGTTGCGAATGGTGTGTCGATAAGGATGGCTGTGCTCTACCTCTTGCTTGCAGGCGCGGAGGTCAGCGCATGATCCGCATCACCGGCGCGACCCTCCCGGACGGCGCCACGACCGACCTGTTCGTGGCCAACGGCCGCATCGCCGAGCCGGGCAAGGCCGACACGACGATCGACGCCGCGGGGCTGACCGCGCTGCCTGGCCTGGTCGACCTGCACACACACCTGCGCGAACCGGGCTTCGAGCAGAGCGAAACGGTGCTCAGCGGATCCCGGGCGGCTGCGATCGGCGGATTCACCGCTGTGCACGCGATGGCCAACACGATGCCCGTGCAGGACACCGCCGGGGTCGTTGAGCAGGTGCTCTCGCTCGGGGAGCGCCACGGCTACGTCACGGTGCGCCCGATCGGCGCGGTCACGGTCGGACTCGCCGGCGAGACGCTCTCCGAGATCGCCGCGATGGCGCAGTCCCGCGCCGCCGTGCGCGTCTTCTCCGACGACGGCAAGTGTGTGCACGACGCTCTACTCATGCGCCGGGCGCTCGAGTACGTGAAGACGTTCGACGGTGTCGTCGCGCAACACGCCCAGGAGCCCCGGCTCACGCAGGGCGCCCAGATGAATGAGGGCGTGCTCTCCGGGGAGCTAGGGCTGGCCGGCTGGCCGGCCGTCGCCGAGGAGGCGATCATCGCGCGCGACGTGCTGCTGGCCCAGCACGTGGGTGCGCGCCTGCATGTCTGTCACGTGTCGACCGCAGGGTCTGTGGACGTCATCCGCTGGGCGAAAGCCAGGGGAGTGGATGTCACCGCCGAGGTCACCCCACATCACCTGCTGCTCACCGAGCAGCTCGCCGCCGGGTACGACTCGCGCTACAAGGTGAACCCGCCGCTGCGTCGCGATGAGGACGTCGCTGCACTCCGCGCCGGCCTCGCGGACGGCACCATCGACATCGTCGCGACCGACCACGCCCCACACCCGCTCGAGGCCAAGGAGTGCGCCTGGGACGAGGCGGCGTTCGGCATGGTCGGCCTCGAGTCCGCCCTGAGTGTGGTGCAGGCATCCGTGGTCGATAACGGCCTGCTGGATTGGGCGGATGTCGCCCGCGTCTTCTCCGCGAAGCCCGCCTCGATCGGTCGCCTCGACGGCTACGCCACCCCGTTCGAAGTGGGGAACCCGGCCAACTTCACGCTGTATGACCCCGCGGTCAGCGGCATATTCGGAACGGCGCAGCTCCACGGCAAGGGCGTGAACTCGCCGTATCTGGGCCGCACGCTGCCCGGGCGGGTGGTCGCAACCATCCACAATGGCTACCCCACGGTGCTCGACGGCGAACTCGTCGATCCAGAGACGGTCGCTGCGAATGCGGAGGCAGCTCGTGGATAGAAGTTGGCTGATGGCGATCGTGGTCGCCGTGCTGTTCGGGTTGTTCGGGCTGATGTATTCGGGTTGGCGCGGGCGTCGCAAGCGTCAGGCCGGCATCCCGAAGCCCGAGTCTGTCCCCGCCGATCTCGGGCAGGCGCTCGGCGAGTTCGAGGGCTTCTACGTGGCGACAACGAGCGCGGGAAAGCCGCTGGACCGTATCGCGGTGCGCGGACTCGGGTTCCGCGCGCGGTGCTCGGTGTCCGTTGCGGTGGCCGGACTCGTTGTGCACCTGCCGGGGGATGACGTGTTCATCCCGGCGGGCGACGTCCGCGACTTCACCGAAGCCACGTGGACCATCGACCGGGCCGTCGAGGAGAAGGGGCTGCAGCTCGTGGCCTGGACTCTCGGCGCAACTCCGGTCGACAGTTACTTCCGCATGGACGAACCGCAGGCGTTCGCGCAGGCCGTCGACGCCATGCGCAGCACCGAAAGGACCACATCGTGACAGACGCAGCAGTGCTCATGCTCGAAGACGGAACCCGCTACGAGGGCCGCGCTTACGGCGCGCGCGGGCGCACTCTCGGTGAGGTGGTATTCGCCACCGGTATGACCGGCTACCAGGAGACCCTGACCGACCCGAGCTACGCGGGGCAGATCGTCGTGATGACCGCGCCGCACATCGGCAACACCGGGGTGAATCCCGAGGACCCGGAGTCCAGTCGCATCTGGGTGTCCGGCTACGTCGTGCGCGACCCTTCACGAATCGTGTCCAACTACCGGGCGACCGGCAGTCTCGACGACCAGCTGGTGACGGATGGCGTGGTCGGCATCAGCGGCATCGACACCAGGGCGGTCACCCGGCGGCTACGCGACGCGGGCTCGATGCGCGGCGGGGTGTTCTCGGGCGAGGACGCGGCCCTGCCCGCCGCCGAACAGCTGGACATCGTGCGGGCCGCCGCACAGATGGCCGGCCAGAACCTCTCCGGGATCGTGTCCACCGTCGACGGCTACTCGCTGGCTGCGGTGGGGGAGCGAATCGGCTCTGTCGCCGTGCTCGACCTCGGGGTGAAGACATCCACTCTGCGCTACCTGAGCGCACGCGGTTTCGAGGTCAACGTCGTTCCGCAGTCGATTACCGCCGAGGAGTTGCTGGCCAGCGAACCGACCGCGGTCTTCTTCTCGAATGGGCCTGGAGACCCTGGGGCCTCCGACCGCCATGTCGCCCTGCTGCAGGAGGTGCTGCGCGCCGGCATCCCGTTCTTCGGCATCTGCTTCGGCAACCAGCTGCTCGGTCGCGCCCTCGGCTTCGGCACCTACAAGTTGCCGTTCGGCCACCGCGGCATCAACCAGCCGGTGCTGGATGTCGCCACCGGCCGCACCGAGATCACCAGCCACAACCACGGATTCGCCGTCGATGCCCCGATCGGGGAAATCGTGGAGTCGTCGACCGGCTTCGGACGGGTCGAGGTGAGCCACGTGAACCTTAACGACAACGTGGTCGAGGGGCTCAACGCCCTGGACATCCCGGCCTTCTCGGTGCAGTACCACCCCGAGGCGGCCGCCGGACCGCACGATGCCAACTACCTGTTCGACCGCTTCCGCGATCTTGTGCTGGCAGCCAGTCTCGAGACGCGGCCTCCTGCGTCGGGCGCTCCTCGACCACCGAAAGACACCAATGCCTAAGCGCGCAGATATCAAGTCCGTTCTCGTGATCGGCTCCGGCCCGATCGTGATCGGCCAGGCTGCCGAGTTTGACTACTCGGGCACCCAGGCCTGCCGGGTGCTGCGCGAGGAGGGCGTGCGCGTCATCCTGGTGAACTCGAACCCGGCCACGATCATGACCGACCCGGACTTCGCCGATGCCACCTACATCGAGCCGATCACCTGGGAGGTGATCGAGACGATCATCGCCAAGGAGAAGCCGGACGCGATCCTGCCGACGCTCGGCGGCCAGACCGCGCTGAACGCGGCAATCGACCTGCACAACCACGGCATCCTCGAGAAGTACAACGTGGAGCTGATCGGCGCCAACTTCGAGGCGATCAACAAGGGCGAGGATCGCCAGATCTTCAAGCAGCTGGTGCTGGATGCCGGAGCCGACGTCGCCCGCAGCCACATCGCCCACACGGTTGCGGAGGCCATCACGTTCGCCGAGGATCTGGGCTATCCGCTCGTCATCCGTCCGAGCTTCACCATGGGCGGCCTCGGCAGCGGCTTCGCGTACTCCCAGGCGGACCTCGTGCGCATGGTCACGGACGGCCTGCACCAGAGCCCCACCACCGAGGTGCTCCTCGAGGAGTCGATTCTCGGCTGGAAGGAGTATGAGCTCGAGCTGATGCGCGACACGTCGGACAACACCGTGGTGGTCTGTTCGATCGAGAACGTCGACCCGGTCGGCGTACACACCGGCGACTCGATCACCGTCGCTCCTGCGCTCACCCTCACCGACCGCGAGTACCAGAACCTGCGCGACATCGGCATCGACA
>JBDUEC010000210.1:0-4157 GCA_040002655.1 Rhodoglobus sp.
GCACCGAAGCGGAAGTCGGGGCCGACCAGCACGGCCCTGGCGTGCAGCGCGTCCACGAGCACCCGGCCCACGAACTCCTCCGGCGGCAGATCACTGAACGCGCGATCAAAGGGCACCATCAGCGTCGCGGCCACCCCCGCCCCTTCCAGCCGCTCGAGTTTCTGAGCGTTGCTGACGAGGGCCACCGGGCAGGACTCCGGTCGAAGCAGACTCAGGGGGTTGCGATCGAAGGTGAGCACCGTGGGTGTGAGGTTCCGGGCGGCCGCAACCTTGAGCAGGGTGCCGATCACCTGGCGGTGGCCGGCGTGCACCCCATCGAACTTGCCGATGGTGACGGCGCTCGGTCCGAAGTCGGCAGGAACGGCATCCAGAGATTCGAAGACCTGCATGTCAGGCCGCGACTTTCGCTGGGCGCCGCACGTAGAGCCAGATCATGCCGAGGATGGGCAGCACCAGGGGGATGAACACGTACCCGCGCCCGAAGTATGACCAGACCGTGTCAGAGGGGAACAGCACCGGATCAACGATGCTCAGGGTGCCCACGGTGAGCACACCGAGCAGTTCGAAGGCAATGGTGACCCAGGCAATTCGATACCAGGGGGTGCCGCGCTTCACGAGAGCGATCGTCGCGAGGATGTAGACGACCCCCGACAGCGCCGAGAGCAGGTACGCCACCGGGGCGGCATCGAACTTCGTGAGGATCTGCACCACAGAGCGTGCGGTCGCGCCGAGGGCGAGAATCGCGTAGATGACGATGAGCACGCGACCGACGCCGACCGCCCTGCTGCTCTGGTCCCTGCTGGTCGTGGGGGGAGTCTGCTCGCTCATTGTTCCAAGATTAGGCCAGTTGCACAGTCCAGATTTGCCCCATGCGGTAGACCATCACGGCGATCGCGAAACAGGCCACCCCGAGAATCACGGTGCTCCACCGAGTGCGCTCGATGAGCCCCCAGAACACAGCGAGCGGCGGCAGCACTACCGCGGAAACCAGGTAGACCCAGAACTCGAGTGCGCTGCCGCTCGGCTCGTTGCCGAGCGCCGGCGCGACGATGGCCACGACCAACTGGATGACGAGAAGCAGCTCGACGAGGGCGGTCGCACCCATCGTGAAGTCATTCGGATTGCGACCGGCCAACCCCATGACCACGCAGAACAGGCCGGCGGCGACGGCAACGCCCACCTGCGCGAGGGTGAACCATTCGATCATTCGGGCTCTCCTGGGATGGTGGGGAAATTGACAACCGGGCGCGCGAGGCCGTCGACGACCTGCACGAGCCCGACCAGCCTGCCATCCGGAGAGACCGCGGCGGCGCGCGCCGCGTCCGGTTCGGCCACGCGCACCCGCTTGCCCTGGGAAAGCGCAATGGCTGAGTCCGCGTCCACGGCGATGGTTGGGAACAGCCGCGCGGCGACGGTGGCGGGGCTCCGGAGGTCGGCCGTTGCATCGAGCGAATCGATGGGGGTGGCATCCGCTACCTCAAAGGGACCGACGCTGGTGCGGCGGAGCGCGGTGAGGTGCCCACCCACCCCGAGGGCGGCGCCGAGGTCGCGCGCGAGGGCGCGGATGTAGGTGCCGCTCGAGCAGGCAATGCGCACGTCGAGGTCCACGTGCTGTTCATCACGAGCACCGTCGCGCCGGGTGCCCAGCACGTCGAACGCAGAGATCGTCACCGAACGGGACGTGAGCTCGACGCTCTCCCCCGCGCGCGCCAGGTCGTAGGCCCGTCGACCGTCGACCTTGATTGCGCTGAACGTGCTGGGTACCTGCTCGATCGGTCCGGTGAGACGCTCGATGCCCGCCGCGATCGCCTCGTCGGTAACCGCGTCGGTCGGGCGGCTCTCGATCGCTTCTCCTTCGGCGTCGTCGGTGGTCGTCGACTGGCCCAGCCGGATGGTCGCCTCGTACACCTTGTCGAGGCCAACCATGAAGGTCAACAGCCGAGTCGCGCTGTTGACACCCAGCACGAGCAGACCGGTCGCCATCGGGTCGAGGGTGCCCGCGTGGCCGATCTTGCGGGTGCCCATGACCTTGCGGGCACGACCGACCACATCGTGGCTTGTGATGCCCGGTGGCTTGTCGATGAGCAACACACCACTGGCGGTGTTGGTTGGCGCTTTCACCGGGATTCGGGCTTCTGGGTCTTACCCAGGTGCAGCAGCAGGTCGAGCTTCTCCGGAAGTGCGGTGGTGAGCAGCTCGCGGGCAAGCGGGTTCGTCTCGAAGTCGTCACTCATCCGCACACCGACCATCGTATTGATGAGCATGCCGCCAGCGAGGAACTGGCGCACCTCCTCCGCGCCGAACCCGGCCTCCTTGCGCAGGAACTCGTAGACCTCGAGGAACCCCTCGCGCGCGGCGCGGCCGATCACCGGGTCACTGCCCATCACGTACGAGTGCATGAGCGAGAGCAGTAGGCCGCGGTCGTTGAGCAGGTCGACGTACGCCCGGCCGAAACGGCGCGGCAATTCGTCGCGCGCATAGTCCACGAGAACCTGCCGGAAAGCTGCGAGCAGTAGGTCGAGGGCCCGTCGCAGCACCTCGAGGAAGAGCTTCTCCTTTGAGCCGAACATGCGCACCACGTAGGGCTGGCTGACCCCTGCTGCCCGCGCGACCTGGTCCGTTGTGGCGCCGACGTAGCCGTAGTCGCCGAAGACGCCGGTCGCCGCCTCGAGGATCGACTCGCGGCGGTCCTGGGATTTCATCCGGGCTTTTGTCCCAGGAATGGGACCCGCAGTTTCCGTACTCACCTTGACATGGTATCAGCCGATAACTAATCTCCTAAGTAATCATTCAATTACCTCATGGAGATCTCATGTCAATCCTCCTCGAAGCACCCCCGGCCGCACCCACCGCGCGCCGCACCATCCCGATCTGGCTGGCGATCGTCGCCGCGTCGCTGCCGATGTTCATGGCGACGCTCGACAACTTGGTGATGACCAACGCGCTCCCGGTCATCCGAGTCGCGCTCGACGCATCCGTCGAGGAACTGCAGTGGTTCGTGAACGCATACACGCTCAGCTTTGCCACCTTCATCCTGTTCGCGGTCGCCCTCGGCGACCGGTTCGGGCGCCGCACCCTGTTCGTGAGCGGCCTCGCCGTGTTCACCTTCGCTTCGGCCCTGTCCGCGCTCAGCACAGAGCCGT
This sequence comes from Rhodoglobus sp., assembly GCA_040002655.1. GTDB lineage: Bacteria > Actinomycetota > Actinomycetes > Actinomycetales > Microbacteriaceae > Rhodoglobus. Next base: position 3,144 of record JBDUEC010000210.1, read on the forward strand.
GGATGCTGATCGCGGCCCGCGCGCTTCAGGGGCTGGGTGGCGCGGCGATCATGCCGCTCTCGCTCACGCTCCTCGCCGGATCGGTGTCTGCGAAACTCCGTCCGCTGGCTATCGGCATCTGGGGCGGCGTGGCCGGCCTCGGCGTGGCCGTCGGTCCGCTGGTCGGTGGCGCGGTCGTCGAGGGTTTCAGCTGGGAGGCGATCTTCTGGATCAACGTGCCGGTGGGCATCCTCTCGATCCCGCTCGCCCTGTTCGCACTGCCGAACAGTGTCGGCGCCAAGCTCCGCGCCGACATCGTGGGCCTGCTGCTCGTGGGCCTCGGCGTTCTCGGCGTCGTCTTCGGCATCGTGCGCGGCAACCCGGCCGGCTGGGACAGCTTCGAGGTGCTCGGCCCACTCATCGGCGGCGCAGTGCTCGTGCTCGCATTTATCGTCTGGGAATCTCGCATCGCCAACCCACTGCTGCCGCTCCGACTGTTCCGCGACCGCAGCTTCTCGGTGGCCAACATCGTGGCGATGACGTTCAGCTTCGGCGCGTTCGGTTCGATCTTCATCCTGATCCAGTTCCTGCAGATTGTGCAGGGCTACTCGCCGCTCGCCGCGGGAATCGCAACCACGCCGTGGACCATGGCGCCGATGATCGTCGCGCCGCTCGCTGGCGCCTTCGCATCGCGCATCGGGACTCGCACACTGATCGTCACGGGACTCTCGTTCCTGGCTGCTGGGCTGTTCTGGCTCGCCGCGACCATGTCAGCGGATGTCGCATACACGACGATGCTGCCCGCCTTCATCCTCGCGGGCATCGGCATGGGCCTCGTCTTCGCGCCGATCTCGACGGCGGTGCTGGCGACCATGCCCGATGTGGACAGGGCCAAGGCCTCCGGGACCAACTCGACAGTGCGTGAGATTGGCGTCGCCCTCGGAATCGCGACGCTGACCGCCGTCTTCGTGGGCGCCGGCGGACAGCTCACCCCCACGGGTTACGTGGATGCGGCCGTGCCTGCCGTGTTCGTCG
>JBDUEC010000211.1:0-4155 GCA_040002655.1 Rhodoglobus sp.
CCGCCGGACGCGCTCAACAGCGGGATCGGGCTGAAGTGGCTGGAACCGGACGAGTCCTGGACCGTCGGCTGGGGCATCCACTACTTCCGCCCGTGAGCGCACCCACGAACGCCGACATCCGCCGCTGGCGCAGGTATCTGGCCGCCGAGCGCTCCGAGGCCGCGGTCTATCGCGACCTGGCGTCGCGGCGCAGCGGGGAGGAGCGCGAGATCCTGCTCGCCCTCGCCGACGCGGAGGGTCGTCACGAGCAGCACTGGCTCGACCTGCTCGGCGACCGGGCCGGCGAGGCGCCGGCGAAGGCCGGCTCGGGTTTCGTCGGGTTCCTGGCCAGGCGCTTCGGCTCGGTGTTCGTGCTCGCCCTCGCCCAACGTGCAGAATCGCGCTCGCCGTACGAGGCCGACGACGACGCGACGGATGCCATGGCGGCAGACGAGCGCATCCACGAGGAGGTCGTGCGCGCACTCGCCACCCGCGGCCGCCAGCGCCTCTCCGGTACCTTCCGGGCCGCGGTCTTCGGCGCCAACGACGGACTCGTCTCGAACCTCTCGCTCGTGCTCGGAGTCGGAGCCGCCGGGGTCGCGCCGCACGTGATCCTGCTCACCGGTGTGGCGGGCCTGCTCGCCGGGGCGCTGTCCATGGGGGCCGGCGAATACGTCTCGGTGCGCTCGCAGCGGGAGCTGCTGGATGCCTCGACCCCGAACCCGCAGGCCGGCGCATCCGTTCCCGACCTCGACGTCAACGCCAACGAGCTCGCACTGGTCTACCGCGCTCGCGGCATGAAACCGGACGAAGCCGAGGCGCACGCCCTCGAGGTGCTGCACGGGCGACTGGTTCCGGCCGACCCGGCCGTCGAGGCACACGAGTCCATCGGTTCGGCGATGGGTGCCGCGGTCTCGAGTTTCTGCTTCTTCGCCTCGGGCGCGCTCATCCCGGTGCTGCCGTACCTGTTCGGCCTCACCGGTCTCACCGCCGTGATTGTCGCCTCGGTGCTCGTCGGGCTCGTGCTGCTCGGCACCGGTTCGGTCGTCGGACTGCTCTCCGGTGCATCGCCGCTCAAGCGCGCGCTGCGTCAGCTCGCGATCGGCTTCGGGGCGGCTGCGGCCACCTACCTGCTCGGCCTGCTGTTCGGGGTTGCCGCGGGCTGAGAACCGTAACAGTGCTTAGCATTGGCGCCCGCCCCGCTGCGACCGTGGCACCCTGAAGCATGACTGTGTCACCCACTACCGAGCGCGAGGCCGGTTTCGCGACGCAGCAGCTGCACGCCAGCGGCCCGGTGCCGGCCACCGTGCGACCACGGGCGACACCGATCTACCTGACCGCAGGGTTCGTGCTCGACGACTTCGACCAGGCTGGCGAGCTGTTCAGCTCCGGCGACGGCTACTCGTACACCCGGGTGGGTAATCCGACCGCGGAGGCCGTGGAGCAGCGCGTCGCGGCCCTGGAGGGTGGCGCGGGTGCACTCCTGGTTGGCAGCGGCCAGGCCGCGGTGGCGATCACTCTGCTCGGGCTGCTCGAGGCCGGGCAGCACGTGCTGTCGGCGTCCAGCATCTACGAGGGCACCCGCGGGCTGTTCCTCGAGAACCTGCCCCGCCTCGGCATTGAAACCGACTTCGTGGATGACGCGAACGACCCGCAGGCGTGGGAGCGCGCCATCCGCCCTACGACGCGGGCACTGTTCGCCGAGTCGATCCCGAACCCGAAGAACGACATTCTGGACATCGCCGCGGTGGCCGCGGTCGCGCGGGCGCACGGCATCCCGCTCATCATCGACAACACGCTCGCGACTCCTTACCTGCTGCGGCCGATCGAGCACGGGGCTGACATCGTGATCCACTCCGCGAGCAAGTTTCTCGCGGGGCACGGCGCCGTGCTCGGCGGCGTGATCGTGGACAACGGCAGGTTCGATGCTGCACGCTCGGGCGACCTGTTTCCGCACCTCGTGGCTCCGGGGCGCCTCGGTGGCCCCGGCTTTGCGGAGCGCGAGGGCGGCAACGCACGCATCGCCTACCTGCGCGACGTGATCGCGCTGCGGTTCGGCCCCACCCCGTCGCCGCTCAACGCGTTCCTCATCAACCAGGGCATTGAGACCCTCTCGCTGCGAGTCGAGCGCCAGTCTGCCAACGCCCTCGGCGTCGCGCGCTGGCTCGAGCAGCAGCCCGAGGTTCACTCGGTGGACTACTCGGGACTCGAGGCGAACCCGTTCCACGCCCTCGCGCAGCGGTACCTGCCGCGCGGCCAGGGCTCCGTGTTCTCGTTCACCCTCGTCGGCGGGCTGGATGCCGCCCGCAGCTTCGTGAACGCGCTCGAGGTGTTCACCCACATGACGCACCTCGGCGACGTGCGGTCGCTCATCCTGCACCCCGGCACCTCGAGCCACAACCAGCGGTCGGATGACGAGCGCAGCCAGGCCGGAATCTGGCCGGGCACGCTGCGCGTCTCAATCGGCATCGAAGACCTGGACGACCTCATCGGTGACCTCGACCGTGGCCTCGCCGCAGTGCGGGCAGCGTTGTGACCAAGCAGCAGCACTTCGGGTGGTTCCTCGCCCGGGGGTTCGGCCCGCAGGGCTGGGGGCACCCGTACCTCGACTGGAACTGGCGGTGGACCAAGCCCGCGCTCTACCAGCAGGCGGTGCGCGAACTGGAGCAGGCCGGCTTCGACCTGCTGATCATCGAGGATGCCCCGTCGCTCGGCAACGCGTCCACCATCGACCTGCGTATTCGCCAGGCGTTCGGCGGGCCGAAGCACGACCCGCTGCTGCTCGCGCCGTACCTGTTCGATGTGACCTCGAACATCGGGGTTGCGCCCACCGTGAACCCGGCCGCGTACCTGCCGTACACGGCCGCGCGGCAGTTCGCGTCGCTGCAGCACCTGAGCGGCAACCGGCTCGGCCTCAACGTGGTCACCGATGTCGGCAGCGCCCGGCACTTCGGCGCGGAACCGCCACTCTCGCACGACGGCGCGTATGACCGCGCCGAGGAGTGGCTCGGCGGCATCCGCGATCTCTGGCACAGCTGGGGCGACGGCGGTTTGATCGCCTCGGGGGATCGCTACGCCGATGGCTCGAAGCTCGACCCCGTGCGGCACCGCGGCGAGTACTACTCCTTCGACGGGCCGCTCAACGCGATCCCGTTCACCGACGGCGACCCGGTGATCGTGTCGCCGGGCGGGTCACCACGCGGGCTCGGCTTCGCGGGTGCGAACTCCGAGGTGCAGCTCGCGCTGGCTCCGCTCGACGCGGACAGCATCCGCTCGTATCGGGCCAAGATCCATGCGGCAGCGGTCGAACGCGGCCGCGACCCGCGCGACATCACGATAATGTTCGCGATCCAGCCGGTGATCGTGTCCAGCGCCGAGGAGGCCGACCGGCTGGTCGCGGCATCCGCGAACCCGGATGACGCCGCCGTGCTGAACATCGCGGAGCGCCAGTCCAGCGACCTCGAGACCGACCTCACGGCCCTCGACTTCGACGCACCCCTCGATCTCGGGGTGTTCGGCGACCACGTCTCGCAGGGCAGCATCAAGCGCCTGCTGGGTGGCTACGACCCCGCGACGACGCCCCTTCGGGCGCTCCTCGCCAAGCAGGCGAAGCTGGGCCGCATCGGCCAGGGCGGCTTCGTCGGTACGGCCGGGGAGTTGGCCGACCTCATCGAAGACCTGGGCGAGTCCGCGGACAACGACGGCGTGCTGCTCTGGGGCGACCTGCACCCGGTGACCGTGCACCGCATGCTCGACGAGCTGGTGCCGATCTTGCGGCGCCGCGGAATCCTGCGCTCCGAGTTCGGCGGCGGCGGCCTGCGCGCTAACCTGCGCGACTTCTGATGCGCCTGGGCGTGGTCGGGCTCGGTCGCATGGGGCTGCCGATTGCGCGCAACCTGGTGTCCGCTGGGTTCAACGTGAGCGTGCACGACACCGTGGACGAGCGGATGCTGGCGGCGGCGCCCGCACGCGCCGTCTCCGATGCGGTGGAGCTCGCGGCATCCGTCGACGTGCTCATCACCGTGCTGCCGGGTGCGCCCGAGGTCGAGAAGTTCATGACCGCCGAGGTCATTGCCGCACTGGACGGCGTCTGGCTGGACCTGACCAGCAACGACCCGCGGGTCGCCGAGCGGATCGCGGCGCTCGGTGTCGAAGCGGTCGGCGCTCCGATGGGCG
>JBDUEC010000212.1:0-4110 GCA_040002655.1 Rhodoglobus sp.
TCATCGGGCTGGTCCGGGTGTTCCGATCAGCCTTCGTCCGACTTGGCCTGGAGCTCCTTCAGCACATCGGCGGGGGCCTTGCCCTGCGCGAGCTGTCCGACGAGGCTCTTGAACGCGGCATCGGTCGCCGACCAGTTCGGGTTGGTGCTCGGGTAGAACGCTGCGCTCGGAAGCGCGTCGAGGAACGGCTTGAGAGCCTCGTCGCCGGCCATCGCCTTGCCGCCGGAGATCGTCGTCGGAAGGAACTTCTCCGTGGTCACCCAGTTGACGTAGACATCGGTCGAGTAGAAGTAGTCGAAGAACTTCGTGATCGCTGCCTGCTTGTCGCCGTCGTTCTTGAACGCCATCAGGTGGTCCGCGACGCCGAGCGTGAACGGCTTGCCGTCCTTGGTCGGGATCGGCACGAGCGAGTAGTCGAGCGCGGGGTTGCCGTCGGCGATCTGGCCGACCGTCGGCGGGAGACCCTCGATCATGCCGATCTTGCCCTGCACGAACACGTCGATGAGCGGCGTGCGGTCGGTCGCTCCGGCGTCCGGCTGGGTCGCGCCATCCGTGATCATCTTCTGCATGAAGGTGGCTGCGTCCAGGTTCTCCGGGGTGTCGAGGGCGATCGCATCGGAGTCGCCGAATCCGCCACCTCCGCCGTAGAACCAGATCGCGCTCTCCGCCTGCGCCTCCTCGGAGCCGAGCGGCATGCCATAGCCGTAGATGCCGTTGCCGAGCGCCGAGATCTTCGTGGCCGCGTCGAGCAGCTCGTCCCAGGTCTTCGGCGGGGCGGTGACACCGGCCTGCGCGAGCAGGGCGTTGTTGACGAACAGCGTGCGCGCGGATGCGATCAGGGGGAGCCCGTACTGTACGCCGTCGACCGACGCGTTGTCGACGAATGACTTCTGGAAGTCGGCGAGGGTGTCTGGCGAGACGACGTCCTTGACCGGGTAGAGCAGGTCATCCGCGGCGAAGCCGGCGAACGGCCCGCCGTTCATGATGTCCGGGGCCTTGCCGCCCTGCACCTTGGTGGTCACGACGTCGTTGAGGTTGTCCCAGGACTGCACCTCGAGGTTGACCTTGATGCCCGAGTTGGCCTTCTCGAAGCCGTCGATGACGCTCTCCCAGAGCGCCTGGGTGCCGTCCGAGTACGAGGGCACGAGCAGGTCGAGCGTCACGCCGTCGGCGTTGTCGCTCGGTGCGTTGCTGAAGCCGCAGGAGGCCAGCGTGAGGGATGCGATGGCCGCGGTGGCGATCACCGCGCCGATTCGAAGAGTGTGCTTCATGATTTCCAATCTCGAGTGAACCGTCGCGGGTGAGGCCGCGCCGGATGCTGGCCGGGACGAACGTGGGCGAATCTATGCCCCTCGAACAGGGCACGTCAAGGAGTTAGGCAGGATCCTTAACAAACTCGTCATTTTCGGAGGATTTGTTGCCGGCGACGACGTGTGGGTCGATCAAGAGCAGATCATCGGGTTGCGCTGCCACGCAGAACTAGCGTCTGACCAGCATTATCTGTCAGCCCGCGAGGGGACAGAATGGTCTGTTGCGGCGCCGCGTGCCACCGTTCCGATCGCCCGAAAATCACCGATCGGAGGGTGCCGAAAATGGTTGCGGCACGACGTGGACGATGGGAGCGTTGAGGCCGCCGCGAGGCATCGCACGTCGGCGCGGAGTGCGCCATCGACGCACTGGCGCATCCCGAAACCGGGCATGCGGAAACGGGGCACGGCCGAAGCCGTGCCCCGTTCGGCGTCGTCGGCTAGAAGACCACCCACACGATCGTCGAGGCGCTCTCCGAACCCGCGATCTCATCGGAGCCGCCATAGGCGGCCTGGATCTTGTACAACCCGCTCCCGAGCTTCGGCAGGGTGAAACTCACCTTGCCGTCTGCCCCGGTCACGAGTGGCACCTCGAAGGTGCGCTTGTTCACCGTGAGGGTGATGGTGCCGGTCGGGGCATCACCGCTCGCGCTGGTCACCGTGATCTTCGTTCCCACCCGCTGCCAGGAGAACGCGACGTGCGTGCTCACCGTCAGCTTGGTGGTGGAGACGAAGCGGATGACGACACCATCAGAGGTTGCACTGCCCGGGGGCAGGTCGCCCTTCGTGGCTGTCACGACCACCGTGATGGTCTTGCCCTGGTCGGCCGATCGCACCTTGTACGTGCTGTGGCTCGCGCCCGGAATATCCGTGCCGTCCGCCTGCCACTGGTACGAGAAGGTGAGCCCGTCGGTGTCCCACTCGCCAGGGCTGGCAGTGAGCTTCTTGCCGACATCCGGCTTGCCGGAGATCACCGGCAGTGTCGTGTTCAGCGGAGCACCGGGCACCACAACCTCACCAGTGACCACCTGCACCGCGGTGAATGCGCCGGTGTCGGCGTAGTTCACGAGGCCCAGGTAGGTGGTGAAGGGCGCGAGGCCGGCCCACGAGGCCGTGTAGGTGACCGGCGTGCCCTGCACACCCGGCAGCACGGCCGGGGTGAGCGTGAGCGGTGCACCGCCGGGAACGACCGAGGTGACGGTCATGTCCCAGGTGGTCGGCGTAGCCGCCGAGAACACGTCCACGAGAATCTCGTAGGTGGCGGCATCCGGCGCAACCAGGTCCACTCGCTCATCGGCAGAACTGGTGGCCGACTGCCATCCGGCGACGCGGTTGCCGTCGGCGTCCAGCTCGTAGACGATCAGGTCGAGGTCGGCCGTGTCATCCGTTGAGTTGAGGTCGAAGCGCGCGAACTCCGCGCCCTCCGCCACCGTGGCGGTGTAGGTCGCGCCGTCACCCGTGATACCGGAGCCCGAGTGCTCGGTCTCCGTTCCGGTCGGGTCGGGCAGCAGCACCCCGGCGCTCAGGCCGTTGGTCGACAGCGGGATGTCCCCGTTACCTCCCGGCGTGACCGTCACGTCCACGGCACCGGTCGTCCCCGTGCCCTCGGCGTTGTGCGGGGCCACGATCGTGACCGGCTGCACCGCGATCGGGCTGCGCACGATGGTGTCGCCGCTGGTCCAGACCAGTGCGCCCGTCGCGAACTCGTCGAGCGGGGCATCCGTTCTCGTGAAGGTCACGGTGAAGGTGACCGCATCGCCGGCCGCGACCGTGAAGGTCGACGGTTCAACCACCGCGTCGATGCCCGCGAGGCCCTCGATCGAGGCGTCGAACGTGCCCGCCTGGGTTGCGGTCACCGTGCGGGTGACCGTCTCGGGGGCGGTCAGCGAACCGATCGCGATCGAAGCCAGGTTGAGGTTGCTCGGGTCGACCGGATCCACACCGAAGTCGTAACCGAGCGCCTGCAGGTAGGCGGCCCAGTCGTAGACGTCGTTGAGATACAGCAGGCCCGGGTTGAAGAACTTCGTCGGGTCGACGTGTCCGGCACCCTGCGCGAACGGATCGGTCACGGCATTGCCCGCGCCATCCTTCGTGTCGTAGGCGGTGGTCATCATCGCCGACTTGATCTCGGCCGGCGTGGCATTCGGACGCTCACCGAGGTAGAGCGCCGCGAGGCCCGCGATGTGCGGCGTTGCCATCGAGGTTCCACTGAGGAACTGGTACGTCGGCGTGCCGCCCTCCTGGTTCGGCCCGGCGGCCAGAATCGAGACGCCGGGAGCCGTGATGTCCGGCTTCAACAGGTCGCTGCCGTCGGCGAGAACCGGTCCGCGGCTGGAGAAGCCAGCCACCTGCGGGGTCGGCGGGGTGTAGTCCGTCGAGTTGCCGGTCTTCATCGACACCGTTGCCCCCGGCGTCGCTGCGTACGCGACGAGAGCGTCGTGGTACTGCGCGTCGAGATGGATCGTGGGCACAGAGTGCGTGTCGGTGTCCGTCGATCCCGGCGTGCGGTTCACCAGGATCATGCCGACGCCGCCGACGCGGGCCACCTCGGCCGACTTCGCGACGCGGTCGTAGACGCCGCGTTCACAGACGATCACCGTGTCCGGTTGCACGAGCGCCGGATCGAGCGATCCGGGTGCGCACAGGTTGGGATCGGTCGCCCCGACGAGCGCAACGGCCGTGGAGTTGACCAGCGCCCCGGTGATCGGGTCGGCGGTCGGGTCCAGGTTCACGGTGATGGATGCCCCGGCGAACGCCTCGCCGTCACCCAGCGTCGCGGTTGCCTCGTATCCGGGAATCGTGC
>JBDUEC010000213.1:0-4091 GCA_040002655.1 Rhodoglobus sp.
TACGACACGACACCGCCCGACTGGTACAGCGGCGACGGGCTCTCGGCGTTCCAGGCGAGCGCGTTCGCGTCGAGCCTTGGCAGCTTCAGCTCTAGCGTCAGTTCGTCTACGTCGTACTCGAGTTCTGGTGGCTCCTCGGGCGGCGGCGGATCCAGCGGCGGTGGCGGTTCGGGCGGTGGCGGTGGCGGCGGCGGTGGCGGCGGGATCTAACCCGGCGCGAGACTAGACAGTCGCACTATCGATAGTTACACTATCGAACATGCGAATGTCCGAACTCAGCGAACGTAGCGGCGTGAGCGTGCCGTCGATCAAGTTCTACCAGCGCGAGCAGCTACTGCACGATGGCGAGCACACCAGCGCCACCCAGACCAGCTACGACGAGACCCATGTTGAGCGCCTGCGCCTGGTGCGCGCACTCATCGAGATCGGCGGCCTGTCGGTGTCTTCGGTGCGCGCGGTGCTCGCGGCGGTGGAGGCCGACATCCCGCTCGACTGGGCGTTCGGGGTCGCGCAGCATGCCATCCCGCGCTCGATGGAGTTCGAGCCGGGCGATGAGGGAGATCGCGGAGTCGCCGAGGTCGAGGCCATCGTCACGGCGCGCAACTGGACGGTCGCGCCCGACAACCCCGGCCGCGCGATGGCTGCCCGCGTGATCGACTCCTACGTCGAGCTCGGTCATGAGGAACTGCTCTCGGTGCTGCCCGATTACGCGGAGGCGGCATCCATCATCGCCCGCGTCGACCTGGCCGCCGTTGGCATGAGCGACACCCGAGCGGCGATGGCAGAGACGGTTGTCGTCGGCACCGTGCTCGGCGACGCGCTGCTCGCGGGGCTCAGACGGATGGCGCAGGAGAGCGTCAGCCACCACATCTATCGGAAGGACCAACCATGAGCAGCACTACCACCACAAGCACGGTCACCTGGAACAAGCCGCTGCTCGCCGTCGCTGTAGCGATGGCCGGTGTCACCGTGTTCGCGGCAATCGCGGCATTCATCGACCACCGGGAGGTGCTCGGCGCGGAGGTCTGGCTCAAACCGCTGAAGTTCGCCATCTCGGTTGGCGTCTACTCGCTCACCCTGGCCTGGCTCATTGGCCAGCTGAAGCGGATGCGCCGAGTCGCCTGGATCGCCGGCCTCGTCGCCGCGATCGGACTGGTGATCGAGATGGTCATCATCGTCGGTGTCGCGGCGGTCGGGGAGACGAGCCACTTCAACGTCTCCACGCCGTTCCACACCGCGCTCTGGGCGATCATGGCGTTCTCGATCGTTGCGGTCTGGGTCATGACACTGGTGGTCGCGATCGCCCTGTTCCGCAATCCGCTCGGCGACGCCGCGCGCACCCTCGCCATCCGCGCGGGTGTCGTGATCGCCATCGCGGGCATGGGTCTCGCCTTCCTGATGACCGGGCCGACCGCGCAGCAACTCGACGACTACCAGGGCATTGCGGGCGCGCACACGGTCGGCGTGGCCGACGGGGGACCGGGCCTGCCCCTCCTCGGCTGGAGCACCGTCGCTGGCGACCTGCGCATCCCGCACTTCGTCGGGATGCACGCGCTGCAGGCACTGCCGATCCTGGTGATCCTGCTGGAGCTGCTGGCCCGGCGCGTTCCGCTGCTGCGCTCGGTGGAGGTGCGGTTGCGCATTGTCGTGGTCGGCGTCGCGGCCTATTCCGCCACCCTGGGCCTGCTCACCTGGCAGGCGCTGCGCGGCCAGTCGATCGTGCAGCCGGATGCCGCAACCCTGGCCGTCGCGCTGGTGATCGCCGTGGCATCCGCTGCCGCCCTGCTCACGGTTCTCGTGCGGCGCCCCGCGCCGGTCGTCACCGCCTAGGCTCGCGTGTGGAACCTCGCCCGAGGATCAGCGAGGGGTACGTCATGGCAGAGCGAGCGGTACTGGTCACCGGAGCGTCCACTGGGATCGGCAGGGAGACGGCGCTGCTGCTCGACCGATCCGGGTTTACGGTGTTCGCGGGCGTGCGAAAGCAAGCGGATGCCGACAGCCTGGTGGCCGAGGCATCCGCTCGTCTGGTGCCGCTCATCATCGACGTGACCAATGCGACGCAGATCGCGGCCGCGGCCAAGGAGATCACCACGCGGGTCGGGGATGCCGGGCTCTACGGTCTGGTCAACAACGCGGGCACGGCCGCCGCTGCCCCGCTGGAGTTCGTGCCAATCGAGGACTTCCGCTGGCAGCTCGACGTGAACCTGGTCGGGCAGCTTGCTGTGACCCAAGCGCTCATCCCCCTGCTGCGGATCGCGAAGGGTCGCATCATCAACGTGACCTCGATCGGCGGCCTCATCGCCGGTGCGATGCTCGGGCCGTACAACGCGTCCAAGTTCGCGTTCGAGGCGCTCACCCACACGCTGCGGCAGGAGCTGTCGCCGTGGGGCATCGAGGCGATCGCGATCGAGCCCGGCCAGATCGCGACGCCGATCTGGGCGACCTCCGGGGCAAAGTCCGACAGCATGATCAGCGGCAACGCGGAGGCCGAGGCGCTCTACGGCTCTCGCATCGCCGGGGCGCGGAAGATGGCGAAGAACGCCACAGCGAACGGCCTTGCCCCGATCGAGGTGGCCAGGGTGATCGAGAAGGCCCTCACGGCCAAGAAGCCGAAGACCCGTTACCCGGTCGGCAACGATGCCAAGATCGGCGCCGCGATCATTGCGCGGCTGCCCGACCGTACGCGCGACAGGATCTTCGCGCAGCGGCGGGCGTAGCTCACCCGTTCTGTGGACAGTTCTGATCTGGATTGTCTAGTCTTTCTAGACTATTCTGATGGTCAGCGAGCAACCCACGAGGATCGTCGTCAAACTGCTGAGGTCGGCGGGGTGGCAGCCGGTCAGGACGGAGGGTAGCCACACCGTGTGGCGAGCGCCGACGGGTCGGACGGTGTCGGTGACTGATGGGCACAGAACGATCTCGCCGGGCGTCTACCGTTCGATCGTCAAGGCGATCGAGGAGGAGAAACGATGAAGCATTACGAAGCCATCGTGAGCCGTGATGGCAAGTGGTGGATGGTCAGCATTCCCGCGTTGGACGGGCTCACTCAAGCGCGTCGGCTCTCCGAAGCCGAGCTCATGGCGCGCGAGTACATCGCGGTGACTCTCGACGTGCCGCTCGACCAAGTTGAGGTGACGATATCCGTAGATGCGATCGGAGCTGTCACCGGTATCGCGTCCGTGCTCGAGTCGGTCGACTCGGATCGTGCGCAGGCGGCCGCCCTCGAGCGGGATGCCAGCCGTCAGGTCTCCCAGCTGGCCAAGGCGCTGGCCGCCGAATCAGTCCCGGTCAGGGACATCGGGACGATGCTCCGCGTCTCACACCAGCGGGCGCATCAGCTCGTGAACGGCTAGCAGCGCGTGCCCAAGACGCGAGGGGATCTCTCGATCTACGACCGGGCCATGTGCGCCCTCACCGTGCCCGCGGCTGTGCTTCTCGTAATCAACCTCGTGAGCATGGAGTCACATCGGCCGATGGGGCCTTTCGGTACGGGTGAGCCCCGCCAGGTCTTGCTGAACAACGCGATCAACCTGCTGTTCGCGGAGGTATTCCAGGCCATCCTTGCGGTATTCCTGTTGGTGATCGCCGGGCTTCTCGCCGATACGTTCCGGGTGAGGAAAACCCTGGTGTCCACCCCGTCTCTCAGCGCCAGCCTTGCGGGCATCTACGTGCTGTCGTTGGGATGCGCGATTCTTGTCATGCCGACCATGCCGGAATTCGCGATCCTCGGGCCGATGGGGCTGGTGGTGATTGCTCTCTCCTGGGTGGCCCTGATGGCTGCGATTCGGCAATGGCGCAACGCGCGCCCGACTTCGCCTTTCGACGGAGCTGGCTCACTCGCGTAGCTAGCCGCCGAGCGCCCCCAGCAGCTCGACGCCGGGCGTTGTCACGGTCGCACCGCTCGGCTTCTCGATCGCGATCATGAGCACCTCGTCGCACACGTGGCAGCGCACGATGAAGCTGTGGTTCTTCTTGACCCAGACCATGGCCATGGCGAGCGGCGACACATCCCCGCAGCCCAAGCAGCGGCCCAGTTCGATCGTCGGGTCCACGTCGAAGCTGCCGGAGAGCACCCCGGCGAGCACGTTGCC
>JBDUEC010000214.1:0-4090 GCA_040002655.1 Rhodoglobus sp.
CCGTCGATGACCTCGGAGGTCACCTCGTAGCCGCGGTCGGCGGGCAGGCAGTGCAGGAAGATCGCATCGGGCTTCGCCAGGGCCATCAGGTCGGCATCCACCTTGTAGGACGAGAGGGATGCCACACGCGCGGCTTTCTCCTCCTCCTTGCCCATCGAGACCCAGGTGTCCGTGACCACGACGTCGGACCCGGCGACCGCCTCGAGTGGATCGGTGTAGATCGTGATCGAACCGCCGGTCTGCACGGCGATCGCGTCTGCATCCGCCACGATGCGCTCGTCGGGCGAGTAGTCCGCCGGGCAGGCGATGCGCACGTGCATGCCCGCGGTGGCCCCGGCGAGCAGGTAGGAGTGCACCATGTTGTCGGCGCCGTCACCGAGGAAGGTGACCGTGAGTCCGGCCAGCTTGCCCTTGTGCTCGCGAATCGTCAGCAGATCGGCGAGCAGCTGGCAGGGGTGGAACTCGTCGCTCAGTGCGTTGATCACGGGCACCGTGGTATCCGCTGCCATCTCGACGAGCCCGGCCTGGCCGTAGGTGCGCCAGACGATCGCAGCGACCTGGCGTTCGAGCACGCGGGCGGTGTCGCTCGGGCTCTCCTTGCCGCCGAGCTGGCTGTTCGCGGTGGAGATGATCAGCGGCACTCCCCCGAGGTCGGCGATGCCGACCGCGAACGAAACCCGGGTGCGGGTGGACGACTTGTCGAAGATCACCGCGACGGTTTGCGGCCCGCCGAGCGGCTTGCGGCCCCAGCGGTCCAACTTGATCTGTTCGGCCAGGTCGAGGATCGCGGTCTGCTCGGCCTGGGTCAGGTCGTCGTCGCGCAGGAAGTGTCTGGTCATTTCGCTGCCTCCAGGGCGGTGCTGAACTTCGTGATGAATTCGGCGATCTCTGCGTCGCCGATGATGAGGGGTGGCGCGAGACGGATGCTCGTGTCATTCGCCGAGTTGATGATGAGCCCGAGCTTCAGGGCCTCTGTCGCCACCGCGTTGGCGACCGGCTGGGACAATCCCACGCCGATGAGCAGCCCGCGGCCGCGCACCTCGGCAACCAGTGGGGAGCCGATCGCCTCGATGGCCGCCTTCAGCTGTTCGCCACGAACCCGCGCGTTCTCGACCAAGCCGGCGCGCTCGATCTCGCCGAGCACGGCGTTGCCGGCGGCCGTGGCCAGCGGATTGCCGCCGAAGGTCGATCCGTGCTGTCCGGTGGTCAGCAGGTCAGAGGCATCGCCGAAGGTCACAAGCGCGCCGATCGGGATGCCGCCGGCGATCCCCTTGGCGATCGCGATCGCATCCGGCTCGATGTCGAACTGCTGGAACGCGAACCAGGTTCCGGTGCGACCGGCGCCGGTCTGGATCTCGTCGAGGATGAGCAGGGTCCCGTTTGCGCGGGTGATCTCCCGCGCGGCCTGCAGGTAGCCGTCGGGCAGGTCCACTACGCCCGCCTCGCCCTTGATGGGCTCGACGACGAGGGCGGCGACATCCGGGCCGATCGCGGCTTCGAGTGCCTCGATCGTGGAGTCGATGTGTTCGACGTTCGGCAGCAGCGGCTCGAACGCCTCGCGCAGCGCCGGCTTGCCAGTGAGTGACAGGGAGCCCATCGTGCGGCCGTGGAACGAGTTCTGCAACGTCAGGATGCGCGGCCGACCGGTGCGTCTGGCCAGCTTGATTGCGGCCTCGATTGCCTCTGCGCCGGAGTTACCGAAGAACACCCTGCCGCGATCGCCCGCGCCGGTGATGCGGCGTAGCCGCTGGGCGAGCTCGATCTGCGGCGGCGAAGCAAAGTAGTTGGAGACGTGCGCGAGGGTCGCGACCTGGCGGCTCACGGCCTCGACGAGCACCGGATGCGCGTGCCCGAGTGAGTTGACCGCTATGCCGGCCAGGAAGTCGAGGTACTTGGTGCCGTCGACATCCCAGACGTAGCAGCCCTCCCCGCGTTCGAGCATCGTGAGCGGGGACGGGGCGGAGCCCATCATCGCGGCGGTGTAGTCGTCGCGCCAGGTCGCGCTCGTTGAATCAGTCACTGCGCTACCACTTCCGTTCCAATGCCGCCTTGCGTGAAGACCTCGAGCAGGATCGAGTGCTGGATGCGTCCGTCGATGATCGCGGCCTTCGCGACTCCGCCGGCCACGGCATCCAGGCAAGCCGTCATCTTGGGGATCATGCCGGACTCGAGGCTCGGGAGCAGCTCGGTGAGCTCGGCGGTGGTGATGACAGAGACGAGCGAGTCGCGGTCTGGCCAGTCGCGGTAGAGGCCGGCGACATCCGTGAGCACAACCAGTTTCGCGGCGCCGAGGGCGACGGCGATGGATGCCGCGGCCGAGTCCGCGTTGACGTTGAGCACCTGCCCGGTGCCACTCTCGATCGCGAGCGTGGAGATCACCGGCACCCGCCCTGCCTCGATCGCGTCCAGCAACACGCGCGGGTCGACCGCGGTGACTTCGCCAACCCGGCCAAGATCGACCGTTGCGCCGTCGACGATCGCACCGCGACGCTGGCCCACCAGCAACCCGTGCGTGTCGCCGGGCACGCTTGTGGCGAAGTCCCCGTGCTCGTTGATGAGGGCGACGAGTTCGGCGCCGACCTGGTTGGCAAGCACGTCGCGCACCACACCAATCGCCTCCGGGGTCGTCACACGGTGGCCGCCGACGAATTCGCTCGCGATGCCCTGGCGGGCTAACTCGGCCGAGATCTGGGGGCCACCACCGTGCACGACGACGGGGTGGATGCCGGCCAGCAGCAGGTAAACGATGTCCTCGGCGAACGCGCGCTTCAGTGACTCATCCACCATCGCATTGCCACCGAACTTCACGACGATGGTCTCGCCGCGGAAGCGCTTGAGCCACGGGAGCGACTCGATGAGAACGGCGGCTTTCGCGGCGGCCTCCTCCTGGCTGATTTCGTGGGTGAGTTCGGCCATCAGCTGGAGTACGCGCTGTTCTCGTGCACGTAGTCGTGCGTGAGGTCGTTGGTGTAGATCGTCGCGCTGGCCGAACCGACCAGGAGGTCGATCACGAGGCTCACCGGGCGGGGGGTGAGGTCCACTTCGTCCCTGGGGCGATCTGGAGCCCCGGCGTGACACACCCGCACCCCGTTCATCGTCACGTCGACGTTGTAGGGGTCGAAGGCGGCATCCGTTGTTCCGATCGCGGCGAGCACCCGCCCCCAGTTGGGGTCATTGCCGAAGATCGCCGCCTTGAACAGGTTGTTGCGGGCCACCGAGCGGCCCACCTCGACCGCGTCGTCTTCGCTGGCCGCGTTCGTCACGAGAATCGAGATGTCGTGGCTCGCGCCCTCCGCGTCGCCCTGCAGCTGTTTCGCCAGGTCGGTGCACAGCTCGACCAGCCCCGACTCGAAAGCCGCGAGGTCGGGAATGACCCCGGATGCCCCGCTCGCGAGCAGAGACACCTGGTCGTTGGTCGACATGCAGCCGTCGGAGTCCAACCGGTCGAAGCTCACGCGGGTGGCCTTCCGCAGCGCGGTATCGAGTTGTTCGGAGTCGAGCACCGCGTCTGTGGTGATTACCACGAGCATCGTCGCGAGGCCCGGCGCGAGCATTCCGGCCCCTTTCGCGATACCGCCGATCGACCAGCCATCCCCGGCGATTACTGAGATCTTCGGCACACTGTCTGTGGTCATGATCGCGCGCGCGGCGAGATCCCCGCCGTCGGAGTCGAGCGATCCGATCGCTGTCGCGACGCCGGCGAGCACTTTCTCACGATCCAGTTGGTCGCCGATGAGTCCGGTGGAACAGACCAGCACATCGGTTGCGGAGACCCCAAGCCCCGCCGCGACGGCCTCGGCTGTGGCGTGCGTGGTCTGGAAGCCCTGCGCACCGGTGAAGCAGTTGGCCCCGCCCGAATTGAGCACGATCGCAGACGCGATGCCGTCAGCAATCACCTGCTGTGACCAGATGATCGGGTTGGCCTTCGCCCGGTTGCTCGTGAACACGACGGCGGCGTTCTGCAGCGGGCCGCGGTTCACCACGACGGCAAGGTCGAGCCCGCCCTTCGACTTGAGTCCTGCGGCGATGCCGGCCGCCTCGAATCCCTGCGGCGCTGTCACGCTCACGGTGCCACCCCATCCACTGTCAG